>DASQXT010000302.1:0-2647 GCA_035639575.1 Geodermatophilus sp. | reverse complement strand
GGGCTGGTGTCCGACGGCGTCACCGAGGTCCAGGACGTGCACCACGTCGACCGCGGCTACCCCGACTTCGTCGAGCAGCTGCGCGGACTGGGCGCACACATCGAACGGGTGCAGCGCGCCAGCTGACGGCCCTCGTGCAGGCGCCCGGGCCGAGCGGAGCGAGGTCCGGGGGGCACGAGGGCCCTCCTGCTAGTTGGGGCGGAAGGACGCGGCCAGCGCGCGGGCGCGGTCGGCGTCCTCGGGGAAGACCAGCACCTCCGCCCGGTGCGGGGCGGGGACGCGCACGGTCGAACGGATCCCGGCGTCGGAGAGCACCGCGCGCAGCGCCAGCGCGGACTCGCGCCGGGAGAGCGTGGCGACGCGGGTGAGCAGCCCGTCGTCCGCCGGGGGACGACGGCCCGGGTCGCTGCGGTAGGCCCACCGCAGGAACAGCGCGAGCCCGCCGACGACGGCGAACGCGATCACCGGTCCCGCCAGGTAGTGCGTGCCGGCCACCGGGGCCATCGCGGTCCTCCTCTCGGCGCCTGCGAGTGTGCCACCGGGGGAGACCCCCTGGGGTCGCATCTACTGGCGGGTAACACCCCTACACTCCGCTGGCATGCCGTTCCCGCACATGCCGGAGGAGCGCGACCGCCCCTGGGTCATGCGCACCTACGCCGGTCACTCGTCGCCGGCCGAGTCCAACGCGCTGTACCGGCGCAACCTGGCCAAGGGGCAGACCGGCCTGTCGGTCGCCTTCGACCTGCCGACGCAGACCGGCTACGACCCCGACGACGAGCTCTCCGTCGGTGAGGTGGGCAAGGTCGGCGTGCCGATCACGCACATCGGCGACATGCGCGCGCTCTTCGACGGCATCCCGCTCGACGAGATGAACACGTCGATGACGATCAACGCGACGGCGATGTGGCTGCTGGCGCTCTACCAAGCGGTCGCCGAGGAGCAGGGTCACGACGTCAGCACGCTCGCCGGGACGACGCAGAACGACATCATCAAGGAGTACCTGTCGCGGGGGACCCACGTCTTCCCGCCGGGGCCCTCGATGCGGCTGATCACCGACATGGTCGCCTACACGGTGTCGGCGATGCCGAAGTGGAACCCGACCAACATCTGCAGCTACCACCTGCAGGAGGCCGGGGCGACGCCGGTACAGGAGATCGCCTACGCGATGAGCACCGCGATCGCCGTCCTGGACTCGGTGCGCGACTCCGGCCAGGTGCCGCAGGAGCGCTTCGGCGAGGTCGTCGCGCGCATCTCCTTCTTCGTCAACGCGGGCGTCCGCTTCGTCGAGGAGATGTGCAAGATGCGGGCGTTCACCCAGCTGTGGGACGAGCTGACCCTCGAGCGCTACGGGGTGCAGGACCCCAGGCACCGCCGGTTCCGCTACGGCGTGCAGGTCAACTCCCTGGGCCTGACCGAGGCGCAGCCGGAGAACAACGTCCAGCGGATCGTGCTGGAGATGCTCGGGGTCACCCTGTCCAGGGACGCCCGCGCCCGCGCCGTGCAGCTGCCGGCCTGGAACGAGGCGCTCGGCCTGCCCCGGCCCTGGGACCAGCAGTGGTCGCTGCGGCTGCAGCAGGTGCTGGCCTACGAGACCGACCTGCTGGAGTACGACGACCTGTTCACCGGCTCGGTGGTCGTGGAGCGGAAGGTCGCCGAGCTGGTCGAGGGGGCCCGCGCGGAGATGGCCCGCGTGCAGGAGATGGGCGGCGCGGTGGCCGCCGTCGAGTCCGGCTACATGAAGGGCCGGCTGGTCGCCTCGCTCGCCGAGCGGCGCCGCCGGATCGAGAGCGGGGACGACGTCGTCGTCGGCGTCAACCGGTTCCAGGCCACCGAGCCCAACCCGCTGCTGGCCGACCTCGACGCCGCCATCCAGGTGGTCGACCCCGCGGTGGAGACCGCCGCCTGCGAGTCGGTGCTGAAGTGGCGCGCCGAGCGGGACCCGGAGCCGGTCGAGCGGGCGCTCGCGCGGCTGCGCGCGGTCGCCGGGACCGACGAGAACCTCATGGTCGCCACCCTCGAGTGCGCCCGCGCCGGCGTGACGACGGGGGAGTGGGCCGGCGTGCTGCGCGAGGTGTTCGGCGAGTACCGGGCGCCCACCGGCGTCGCCGCGGTCGCCGGGGGTGGCGAGGCCGACGCGACGCTGGCCGACGTCCGGGAGCGGGTGCGCGCCACCGGCGAGGAACTCGGCGGGCGGCTGCGGTTCCTGGTCGGCAAGCCGGGCCTGGACGGGCACAGCAACGGCGCCGAGCAGATCGCCGTCCGCGCCCGCGACGCCGGCTTCGAGGTCGTCTACCAGGGCATCCGGCTCACCCCGGCGCAGATCGTGAGCGCCGCGGTCGAGGAGGACGTGCACGTCGTCGGCCTGTCGGTGCTCTCCGGCTCGCACCTGCAGGTGGTGCCGGCGGTGCTGCAGGGGCTGCGGGACGCCGGCCTGGACGACGTCCCCGTGGTCGTCGGCGGGATCGTGCCCGACAGCGACGCCCGCCGGCTGCGGGAACAGGGCGTGGCCCGCGTCTTCACGCCCAAGGACTTCGGGCTGACCGACATCATGGGCCAGATCGTCGACGTGGTCCGGGAGGCCAACGGTCTCGACGACCTGGTCCCGACCGAGGCCTGAACCGCGGTGTGGGCGCGCAGCGCTGCTGCG
>DASQXT010000301.1:0-16357 GCA_035639575.1 Geodermatophilus sp. | reverse complement strand
CTCAAGGCGCTCGAGGTCGACGCGGAGGCCGCCGGCAAGCCGGTGGCGGAGATGACGTGGGCGGTGCCGTACCTGCCCATCGACCCCAAGGACGTCGGCCGCACCTACGAGGCCGTCATCCGGGTGAACAGCCAGTCCGGCAAGGGCGGCGTCGCCTACATCATGAAGACCGAGAACCAGCTGGACCTGCCGCGCCGGCTGCAGATCGAGTTCAGCGCGGTCGTCCAGCGGCACACCGACGTCGAGGGCGGCGAGGTGACCGCCCAGCAGATGTGGGCGGCCTTCTCCAACGAGTACCTGCCCGACCCCCACGCCCCGTGGGGCCGCTTCTCCCTGACCGGCCACCGGCACCGCGCCCACGGCGACCAGCTCGACGAGATGGTGGTCGAGCTGGTCGACGACGGCGTCCCCACGACCATCGAGGGCCGGGGCAACGGGCCGATCGCCGCGTTCGTCGACGCGCTGCGGTCGGTGGACGTCGACGTCCGGGTGCTCGACTACGCCGAGCACGCCATGTCCGCCGGTGGTGACGCGCGCGCCGCGGCCTACGTCGAGTGCGCCGTCGGCGAGCGCGTGCTGTGGGGCGTGGGCATCGACCCGAACATCGTCACCGCGTCGCTGCGCGCGGTCGTCTCGGCGGTGAACCGGGCCCAGCGGTAAGAGAAGGACCCCTCCGCCCCCCACCCCTCGCAAGCTCGGTGTGGGACCCTGCGGAGGGGCCAGCGGGCGTCGCGACGGCGCCCGCACCCGACCGCCGGAGGCCCCGCGATGCCGCAGCTCACCCCCTACCTCGCCGTGCGGGACGCCCGGTCGGCGACGGCCTGGTACGCCGAGGCGCTGGGCGCCCACGTCGTCGGCGAGCCGTACGTGATGGACGACGACCGCATCGGGCACGCCGAGCTCGACGTCTGCGGGGCGAGGCTGTACCTCGCCGACGAGCACCCCGAGCTCGGGCTGGTCGCGCCCGACCCCGGCCGGGTCAGCGTGACGCTGCACCTCGCGGTGCCCGACGCCGACGCGGCGGTCGACCGGGCCGCCGCGGCCGGCGCCACCGTGGAGCGGCTGCCGTCCGACGGGCCGGGTGGGCGCACCGGCGTCGTCGTCGACCCCTTCGGCCACCGCTGGATGCTGCAGACCCCGGCGTCGGCGGACCCCGAGCCGCGCCCCCCGGTGCGCCCCGGTGACGCGGTGTACCTGACGCTGCGGGTGCCCGACGGCGCCCGCGCCCGCGACTTCTACGAGTCGGTGCTCGGCTGGACGTCGGTGCCCGGGCGGGTCCCCGACGGCTGGCAGGTGGACGGCGCCGTGCCGATGGTCGGCATCGGTGGCGGGGACGGCGAGGTCGGCACGGTGCCGGTGTACGCCGTCGACGACATCGAGGTCGCCGTCGCGGCGGTCCGGACGGCGGGCGGGCAGGCCGGCGAGGTCACCGACCAGCCGTACGGCCGGACGGCGGAGTGCCGGGACGACCAGGGACTGCCCTTCTGGCTGGCTCAGCCGGAGTGAGGGCCCGGGTCCTCGGGTGGGGCGTCGCCGGGCTCGTCCCCGTGGTACCGCGTGTCCTGCCGGCCGGGCCCGCCGTACTCGTCGACGAGCAGCAGGTCACGGCGCACGTGCCGACGGCGGTAGGCGACCCGGCTGATCATGTGGGCGCTGACCGGGGCGGTGAGCAGCTGGAAGGCCGCCACGAGCAGCAGCATCCAGACGTTGGCCCAGCCGTCGAGCCGGATGGCGCCGCCGACCATGACCAGCAGCACGCCGAGCACCTGGGGCTTGGTGCCGGCGTGCATCCGGGACAGCACGTCGGGGAAGCGCACCAGCCCCAGCCCGGCGGTCAGGCACAACGCGGCGCCGGCCAGCAGGCAGGCGAAGGCGATGACGTCGGACAGGCCCGTCACGACCCGGCCTCCCGGTCCTCGGCGGCGACCGGCAGGCCGAGGTCCCGGCCGTCGCCGGTGTTCGAGCGCAGCAGCATCCCGCCGACGTAGCGGGCCACCGACACCGTGCCGACGAAGGCCAGCAGCGCCACGACGACCAGCACCGGCACCACCGTCGGGTCCTGCGTGAGCGCGGCGTGCACCGCCAGCCCGGCCGCGATGATCACCAGCAGCGTGTCGGTGGCGACCACCCGGTCCAGCAGCGAGGGTCCGCGGGCCAGGCGGATGAGGGCCAGCAGCGCTCCCCCGCCGATCATCGCGTACAGCGCGACCTGCACGAACGTCATGACGCCGGCACCTCGTCCCTCAGGTCCGCGTCGAGGGCCGCGACGTCCTCGGTCGACCCGAACGCCCGCACCAGACGCCGCTCCACCACCAGGACGTGCGCCTTCTTCCGCTCCACGTCCTCGAGGTCGCGCACGGGCAGCAGGTGCAGGGTCATCACCCGCTGCTCGCGGTCCAGGTCGAGCACCAGGGAGCCGGGCACGAGCGACGTCGCCTCGGCGACCATCGTCAGGATCAGGTCGGAGTCGGCGCGCAGCTGCACCTGGACGATCGCCGTCCGCCGCACACCGCCCGGACGCAGGGCCTGCCAGGCGACCTCGGCCCCGGACGTGAACAGGTCGAGGACGAAGTGGCCGAGGAACACCAGCATCGGCACCGGCCGCACCCGGGTGCCCCCGACCACGTGCGGCAGCGGCAGCAGCGTCAGCACGACCAGCGCCACGAGCAGGCCGGAGAGCAGGTTCGCCCAGGACCAGGTGCCCCACAGCAGCATCCAGACCAGCACCAGCCACACGATCAGCGGGCCCTGGTGGCGCAGCCGGGTGGCCGCGGGCTCGACGCTCACGGAGTCTCCTCGCCGGGGCTCGTCGACTCCGTGACCGTGGCTGCTGTGCTCATGCGTGAGCTCGCACGCTCGCTCACGGGACCTCACCCTCCCCGAACACCGACGAGATGTAGGGCGTGCGCTCGAGCAGGTCCACCGACGCCCGGTCGGCCAGCCCGTAGAGCGGTCCGGCCAGCCCGGTGAGGGCCACGGTGAGCGCGACGAGCGCCGCCGTGGCGCCCACCATCGTGCGCGGCAGCGGGCGCAGCGCCCGGACCGCCCCGGCGGCGGGCGGCAGGTCCGGCTCGGCCGCCGTCGCGACCGCCGTGTGCCGCCGCCACGCGTCCTGCAGCGCGGTCCGCGCCGGGCCGTCGGGGGACGCCGTCCCGTCCGGCGACCCCGCACCGTCGGCGGACGCCGGCCGGTGGCGCTGCACGGAGGCGGCGGCCGCGGCCGCGGCGGTCTCCTCCGCCGGCGACTGGTTCGGGGACCGCCAGAAGGCGCGGGTCCAGACGCGGGCGACCGCGAGCAGGGTGAGCAGGCTGGTGACCACCCCGCCGGCGACCAGCGTCAGGGCCCCGGCGCTGCCGTCGGCGACCCCGGCCTGCAGCAGGCCCAGCTTGCCGATGAACCCCGACAGCGGCGGGATCCCGGCCAGGTTCATCGCGGGCACGAAGAAGAGCACGGCCAGCAGCGGGGAACGCCGGGCCAGGCCGCCGAGCTTGTCGATCGAGGTGGTGCCGCCCTGGCGCTCGACCAGCCCCGCGACCAGGAACAGCGTGGTCTGGATGGCGATGTGGTGGGCCACGTAGAAGACCGCACCCGCCAGCCCGGCCGCCGTCCCCAGGGCGATGCCGAACACCATGTAGCCGATGTGGCTGACCAGGGTGAACGACAGCATGCGGCGCAGGTCGCTCTGGGCGACCGCGCCGAGGATGCCGATCAGCATCGTGGCCAGCGCCGCCCACAGCAGCACGCCGTCGAGCGCGCCGCCGGGGAACAGCAGCGTCTGGGTGCGGATGATCGCGTAGACGCCGACCTTGGTGAGCAGGCCGGCGAAGACCGCGGTGACCGGCGCGGGCGCGGTCGGGTAGCTGTCGGGCAGCCACGCCGAGAGCGGGAAGACGGCGGCCTTGATGCCGAACGCGATGAGCAGCATCGACTGCAGCAGCACCTGGGTGCCCGCGGGCAGCTCGCCGAGCCGCACCGCCAGCTGCGCCATGTTGACCGTGCCGGTCGCGGCGTACACCAGCCCGATCGCGGCGAGGAACACCAGCGAGCTGGTCAGGCTGACGATGACGTAGGTGATGCCGCCGCGGATGCGCGCCGCCGTCCCGCCGAGGGTGAGCAGCACGTACGAGGCCATCAGCAGGATCTCGAAGCCGACGTAGAGGTTGAACAGGTCACCGGCGAGGAAGGCGTTGCTCACGCCCGCCACCAGCACCAGGAACGTCGGGTGGAAGATCGACAGCGGCGTCTCCTCCGACCCGTCGGCCGCACCCTGGCCGACGGCGAACACGAGGACGCCGAGCGCCACGGTCGAGGCGACGACCAGCATCAGCGCCGACAGCCGGTCGACGACCAGCACGATGCCCAGCGGCACCGCCCAGCCGCCGACGGAGACCGAGCTGGCGCCCTCGGCGTCGGCCACGAACAGCAGCACCACCGAGACGGCCAGCACCGCGCTGAGCACGGTGGTGCTGAGGGCGCGCTGGAACGACGGGTGCCCGGAGACCAGCAGGGCACCGGCCGCTCCCAGCAGCGGGAGCAGCACGGGCAGCGGGGCGAGGACCTCGATCACCGGGTGCCGCTCCCCGTGGGCAGGTCCACGTCGTCCGCCAGCTCCTCGAGGTCCGCGTGCAGGCTGTCGGCGTGGCCGGCGATGCGGTCGTCAGGGGCCAGCTCGTCGGGGTCGAGCTCGTCGGCGTCGGGAGCCCTCCGGGCGGCGACCCGGCGGTCCTCCTCGTCTGTGCCGACCGCCTCGTTGCGGGCCAGCCGCCAGGAGCGGTGGATCATCGCCAGCAGGAACGCGGAGACGCCGAAGGTGATCACGATCGCGGTCAGGATCAGCGCCTGCGGCAGCGGGTCGTTGAACGCCTGCGGGTCGGAGTAGCCGAGGATCGGCGCCAGCCCCGCGGGGCCGCCGGCCGACAGCACCAGCAGGTTGGTGGCGTTGCCCAGCAGCAGGAAGCCCAGCAGCACGCGGGTGAGGCTGCGGTCCAGCAGCAGGTACACCCCCGCCGCGTAGAGCCCGCCGACCATCAGCGGGAGCACGATCGTGGGGGTCATCGCAGCACCACCTCCCCGGGTGACAGCTCGATCTCGTCCTCCTGGTCCTCCTGGCGGTCGAGCTCGGCGCCCAGGCTGCGCAGCACGTCGAGGACCAGCCCGACGACGATCAGGTAGACGCCCCAGTCGAAGAACAGCGAGGTCACGAGCTTGACGTCGCCGAGCACCGGCAGCGTGACCTGCAGGATCGCCGTCTGCAGCACCCCGGCACCGAGCAGCAGGCCGGCCAGGCCGGTGCCGCCGGCGAAGAGCAGCCCGCCGCCGAGCAGCAGACCCGGCGCGACCGGCGCGGCCTCACCCAGCTCGTAGCGCCCGCCGGCCAGGTAGCGCAGCACCAGGGCCAGGCCGGCGACCAGGCCGCCGGCGAACCCGCCGCCGGGCTCGTTGTGCCCGGAGAACAGCAGGTACAGCGAGAAGACGACGATCGTGTGGAAGAGGATCCGGGTGACCACCTCGAGCACGACCGAGCGCCGCGCCGGGTCGAGCGTCGCGGTCGCGGCCAGCCAGCGGTCCCGCGGTGCCCGGCGACTGCGCTCGCGCCGCCGCACCAGCTGGGCACGGTCGACGCGGTCCACCCCACCGGTGCGCCGGCGCAGGAAGACCAGGCTCGCCACACCCGTGGCGGCCACGACCAGCAGCGAGATCTCGCCGAGGGTGTCCCAGGCGCGGATGTCGACCAGGGTCACGTTGACGACGTTCTTGCCGCCCCCGAAGCCGTACGCCGGCCCGGGCCAGCCCGCCGACACCGGCGTCGCGGTGCGGGCCGACAGCGCCACCGCCCCCACGGCGGCCATGAAGGCGCCCACGGCGACGGCGATCACGCCGCGGACGGCGCGCTCGCGCGGCCGGTGCCGCTCGGAGATGTCCTTGGGCAGCTTCCGCAGCACCAGCACGAAGACGACGAGGGTGAGCGTCTCGACGAGGAACTGGGTGAGCGCGAGGTCCGGGGCACCCTGCAGGGCGAAGACGACGGCGATGCCGTAGCCGGTGACGCCGACGACGAGCACGGCCGAGAGCCGCTGGCGGATCCGCAGGGTCAGCGCGGCGGCGGTCACGACCACGACGCCGACCACGGCCTGCACCGGGGTGTCCCAGGCCCGCCACTCGCCCGGCCACGGGGCGCGGGTGAGCAGCAGCGTCCCGGGCAGCGCGAGCACCGCGACCAGGATGGTGCCGAGGTAGGCCGGCAGGGAGCCGCGCTGGGTGGTGCCGGTGACCAGCACCGAGAGCCGGTCGACCGCCTGGACGACGTTCCAGTAGCCCTCGTCGGCCGAGGCGCCGACGGCCACCCGCCGCTGCAGGCGCGTGACCCGCCCCCGGACGGCGAACAGCGCGGCACCGCCGACGATCGAGACCGCCGACAGCGCCAGCGCCGGCTGCCAGCCGTGCCACAGGCCCAGGTGCTCGGGCTCGGGGGCCAGCAGCGGCAGCGTGTCGGCGTAGCCGGCGACCAGCGGCTCCAGCAGCGGGCTGGCCGGCCCGAGGACCAGCCCGGCCAGCGCCAGGACGGCGGGGGCGGCGAGGAACAGCGGCTCCGGCGGGTGCTCGACCGCGGTGTCCTCGCTGTCGGGCTTGCGGGCGAAGGCGCCCCACACGAAGCGCGCGGTGTAGGCGGCGGTGAGCACCGAGCCCAGCACCAGCCCGGTGAGGACGACGGCCGCGGCGGTCGGGTCGGGCAGGCCGGCGTCCCACAGCGCGGCGAAGGCCGCCTCCTTGCCCACGAAGCCCAGCAGCGGCGGCAGCCCGGCCATGGACGCCGCCGCGGCGGTGCCGATGACGGCGAGCAGCGGCAGCCGCCGGCCGAGCCCGGACAGCCGGCGCAGGTCGCGGGTGCCGGTGGCGTGGTCGATGACGCCGACGGTGAGGAACAGCGTGGACTTGAACAGCGCGTGCGCCACGGTCATCACCAGCCCGGCGGCGGCCAGCTCGCGGCTGCCGCCGCCGACCAGCGTGACGAGGAACCCGAGCTGGCTGACGGTGCCGAACGCCAGCAGCAGCTTGAGGTCCTTCTGACGCAGCGCGCGGTAGCCGCCGAGGAGCATCGTGGCCACGCCCAGGCCGAGCACGACCGGCCGCCAGCCCGGGACGTCGGCCAGCCCCGGAGCCAGCCGGGCGACCAGGTACACGCCGGCCTTCACCATCGCCGCGGCGTGCAGGTAGGCGCTGACCGGCGTCGGCGCCTCCATGGCCGCGGGCAGCCAGAAGTGGAACGGCACCAGGGCGGACTTGGTGACCGCCCCGGCCAGCACCAGCGCCGCGCCGGCGGTCATGGCCGGGCCGCTGCCGGGGTCGGCGACCACCTCCGACAGCAGGAACGAGCCGCTGGCCTGGCCGATGAGGATGAACCCGACCAGCATCGCCAGCCCGCCGGCGGTGGTCAGGATGAGCGCCTGCGACGCCGCCCGCCGCGCGGCCAGCCGCCGTCCCGAGCCCCCGATCAGGAGGAAGGAGAAGATGGTGGTGAGCTCCCAGAACACGTAGAGCAGGAAGAGGTCGTCGGCGACGACGAGCCCGAGCATGGAGCCGGCGAAGGCGGTGAGGCAGCCGGCGAAGCGGCCGGTGCCCTCCTCGTCCGGGGCGAAGTAGCGGGCGCAGTAGACGAGCACCAGCGCCCCGACGCCGGTGACCAGCGCGGCGAAGGTGAGCGCCAGCGCGTCCAGCCGCAGCGCGACGTCCAGTTGCAGGGCGGGGATCCACGGCACCGTCTCCCGCAGCTCCTCGCCGGCGAGCACCGGGCCCAGGCGCGACAGGACCCAGACGAAGCCGGCTGCCGGCACGAGCGCCAGGGCGAGGAATGCCTGCCGCCCCCACCACCGCACGAGGACGGGCGCCAGCACGCCGGCGATCAGGTGGAGGAGCAGCAGTATGAGCACGTGTCTCCGGGAGTCGTGGGGGCGGCTCGGGGACACCAAGACGTCGGTCGACGACGGCCGGCGGTACCCCGAGTGTACCGGGGCGCGCCGATCGAGCCGCCTCGGAGGCGGACGGGGCGGGCTGGCCCGGTGCTCCTCTACCCGCGGGGACGGGACCCGACCCGCGGATGGGGGGCTCAGCCCTCGGCGACCTCGGCGGCCTCGAGCCAGTCGGTCTCGACCTGCTCCTTCTCGGCGAGGACGGCGCGCAGCCGCTCGTCGAGCTCGAGCACCCGCGCGTGGTCGGTCGCCGCCGCGGCGAGCTCGCCGTGCAGCCGCTCCTCCTCGGCGGTGAGCTTCTCCAGCCGCCGCTCCAGCCGCGCGGCCTCCTTGCGGGCGGCCCGCACCTCCCCGGCCGGGCGGGCCGGGGCGCTGCGCTCCCCCGCCGACCCCGGCGCGGGCACGGCCGCGGCGGCCGAGGGCAGCGCCGCCTCCCCCGCCGCCCGGCGCTGCAGGTACTCCTCGACCCCGCCGGGCAGGGCGGCCAGCGAGCCGTCGCCCATGAGCGCGACCACCGAGTCGCAGACCCGGTCGACGAAGTAGCGGTCGTGGCTGACCACCAGCACGGTGCCGGGGAAGCCGTCGAGCAGGTCCTCCATCGCGGTCAGCGTGTCGATGTCGAGGTCGTTGGTCGGCTCGTCGAGCAGCAGCACGTTGGGCTCGGCCATGAGCAGCCGCAGCAGCTGCAGCCGACGCCGCTCGCCACCGGAGAGGTCACCGACCGGCGTCCACTGGCGGGACGCCGGGAAGCCGAACCGCTCGGCCAGCGACGACGCGGAGATCTCCTGGTTCCCGATCCGGGCGATCCGGGCGATCTCCTGCACCGCCTCCAGCACCCGCAGCCGGCCGGGCAGCTCGATGACGTGCTGGGACAGGTAGGCCGGGGCGACCGTCTGCCCGCGGACCACCCGGCCGCGGTCGGGCTCGATCTCCCCGACCAGCAGCCGCAGCAGCGTCGTCTTGCCCGCCCCGTTGACGCCCACGACGCCGATCCGGTCACCGGGGCCGACGTGCCAGGTGAGGTCGTCGAAGAGCATGCGCGGCGGCGTCCCGGTCGCCGGGTCGCCCGGGACGGCGTGGTCGACGTCCTCCACGTCGTAGACGGTCTTGCCGAGCCGCCGGCTGGCGAAGCCCTTGAGCGCCATCGAGTCGCGCGCCGGCGGCTCGTCCTCGATCAGCGCCTGGGCCGCCTCGATGCGGAACCGCGGCTTGCTGGTGCGCGCGGGCGGCCCGCGGCGCAGCCAGGCCAGCTCCTTGCGGACCAGGTTGAGCCGGCGCTCCTCGGTGACCGCCGCGATCCGGGCGCGCTCGGCCCGGGCGAGGGTGTAGGCCGCGTAGCCGCCCTCGTAGGCGTGCACCCGGCCGTCGGCGACCTCCCAGGTCTGGCTGCAGACCTCGTCGAGGAACCACCGGTCGTGGGTGACCACCACGAGCGCCCCGACCCGCTCCCTGACGTAGCCGGCCAGCCAGGCCACGCCCTCGACGTCGAGGTGGTTGGTCGGCTCGTCGAGCACCAGCAGGTCCAGCGGGCGGACCAGCTGCGCGGCCAGCGCCACCCGCCGCCGCTCGCCGCCGGACATCGGCGCGACCGGGGAGTCCAGCCCCAGCCGGTCGAGCTCCAGGCCGGTGAGCACGCTGCGCACGGCCGGGTCGGCGGCCCACTCGTGCTCGGCGGCGAAGAGGCTCTCGGGCAGGACGACGTCGCGCACGGTCGCGCCGGGCGGCAGCGTGCCGGACTGGTCGAGGACGCCGACGGCGAGGTCGCCGCGGCGGGTCACCCGGCCGGAGTCGGGCTCCTCGCGCCCGGTGAGGACGCCGAGCAGCGTGGACTTGCCGCTGCCGTTGCGCCCGACCACGCCGATCCGCTCGCCGGCGGCGATGCCCAGCGAGACGTCGTCGAGCAGGACGGTGGTGCCGTGTGCCTTGTGCACCCGCTCGAGGTTGACCAGGTTGAGGGGCGCGCTCATCGCCCTCCAGTATCCCCGCCCCCCTCCCGGACCACCGCCCGCCCGGGACCCCGGCCGGTCGGGCCGTCAGTCCGCGGTCGCGACCCCGAGCCACGGCCGCAGCGCCCCGTCGGCGAGCAGCCGGCCGACCCGGCGCGACTGCTCTTGGGCCTGCTGCAGGCGCGGGTCGTCCCCGTGCCTGCGGGAGACCTCGGCGTCGACCGCGTCGGCGCGCTCGCTCCACTCCGGCGGGCTGTCCCCGAGGTCCGCGGTCGCGGTCTCCCCCAGCCGGAGCCCCGCCGCGCCGAGCAGCCCCCGCAGCTCCTCCACGGTCGGGAAGTCGTTCCCCTCGGGAAGGGGCGGGGGCAGCGGGCGGTCGGCCACGAAGACCAGCAACCCGAGCCGGCCGCCGTCGGCCAGCACCCGCCGCAGCTCGGCCAGCGCAGCGTCCTTGTCGGAGGTGGTGCAGAGGACGCCGAGGCACCAGGCGGCGTCGAAGGCGGCGTCGGGGAACGGCAGCGCCTGCGCCAGCGCGGTGACCGAGGGCAGCTCGAACAGCCGGTGCGCGGCGCGCGCCGCCTCGTGCATCGGCTCGGCGCAGACGGCGCGCACACCGCGCTCGGCGGCCAGCCACCCGGCCGGCCCGCCGACGCCGGCGCCGTCGTCGAGCACCCGGCCGCCGGCTCTCAGCGCCAGCCGGTCGGCCAGCCAGCGCAGCGCCCCCTCGCTGCCGCTCCCCCGGCACCCGGCCGGGACGGCGTACTCGGGGCCGAGCGCCCGCACCGCCTCCTCGGTCCACCCGGCGACGGTGCCGAACTCGGCCTCCATCGCCTCGCTCTCCAGCTCGCTCATGTCGCCTCCTCGCTGGCGCTCGTCGGCGCCACGAGCGATCACTGCTCTGCCGACCGTGGGCTCGCGAGCTCGCCCACTGCCTCCCTGATCGCGGCGGCGACCTCGGCCTTGACCCGGGCGCCGTCGTCCTCCCCGCCGCCCGAGGCCAGCCCGGACAGGTTGACCCCCACGACCCCGGGGACGTCCAGCAGCGCGCGGGCCTCGGCCACGGCGGCCGCGATGCCGGCCGACCGCGGGTCCGGCGCGGCCAGCACCTGCTCGACCGTGGCGTCGTCGACGTGCAGGCCGGGGAAGCGCTGGAGCACCCGCGCCGAGCGTTCGTCGGTGTACACGGCGACCGCGGCGACGAACGGCAACGTCGCCCCGGCGCTCCGCGCGGCGGTGACGAAGGCCGCCACCTCGGCCGGGGTGCGGACGTGGTTGAGCACGCACACCTGCGCCCCGGCCCGCTGCTTGTCCGCGACCCGGGCCGGACGCCGGTCGACCGGCGGGGCCGCGGGCGACTCGGGGACGGCGACCGGCAACCCCGCCGCTGCGGCGAGCGCCGCCAGCCGGGTGCCGTCGAGGTCGAACACCTGGGTGACGCCGGGCCGGACGCCGGGGCCGCGGGCGTCGCCGGTCACGCACAGCACGCCGTCCACGCCCACCGCGGCCAGCCCCGCCAGCTCCTGCTCGAGGACGACGCGGTTGCGGTCGCGGCAGGCCAGCGTCGTCCACGGCCGGCCGCCGGCGTCCAGGATCTCGGCGGCGAACAGCGTGGGCGGGAAGTCGGGCCGGTTGGCGTGCTCGCCGACCAGCAGCCCGTCGGACACCGGGGCCAGCACGCCCACCACCCGGCGCACGGAGGCCGGGTCGAACGGCGCCACGGTGAGGTCGGTGAGCACGACCGGCCCCGTGCGGGCGCGGTCGAGCAGGCTGCCCGGCGGCGGCGCGACCGGGGGCGCCGCCGGCGCGTCCCAGGCGGGGGCCGGGTCGTCGAGGAAGACGCAGCGGTGCTCGGCCACCTCGCAGCCGCCGTCGTCCCGGACGCCACCGCACGGGCCGAACACCATGCGCTTCGGGCAGCCCGGCCGCCGGCGGTCGTCGTCCACGGGAGGGGCCTGACCCGTCCGGTCCCCGCCCAAACCGGCGCCCCGGGCGGCGGCTACCGCCGGGCCGCCGGGATCGTCATGCTGGCCGCGACCGGTCCCGCGACGGAGGAGCCGCCCGTGTCCGTCTTCCCGCCCCTGCCGCTGGCCGAGTGGGCCGACACCAAGGAGACCGTGCACCGGTTCCTGCAGGTCGTCGGCAAGCTGCGGCTGGCCAACGCCCCGCGGCGCAACCACTGGTGGCACATCCCCTTCCACCTCACCGGCCGGGGGCTCACCACCCGCCCGATGGGCTTCGACCCGGTCTTCGCCGTCGACCTCGACCTGGTCGACCACCGGCTGGAGGTGGCCGTCGCCGACGGCCGGCGGGCGTCGTTCCCGCTGCCCGGGCTGAGCGTGGCGGCGTTCTACCGGCAGCTGCTGGACACGCTCGCCATGCTCGGCCTGCCTGCCACCGTGGACCTCCCGGTCCCGTTCGACCTGGCCGACCGCACCCCGTTCGCCGAGGACGAGCACCACGCCTCCTACGACCGCGACCGGGTGACCCGCTACTGGGTGGTGCTGGGCCAGGTGGCGCAGGTGCTCGAGGAGTTCGCCGGGCGCAGCTACGCCAAGACCAGCCCGGTGCACCACTTCTGGCACACCTTCGACCTCGCCGTCACCCGCTTCTCCGACCGCCGGGTGGAGCAGCCGGACACCGTCGACCCGGTCACCCGCGAGGCCTACTCGCACGAGGTCATCAGCGCCGGCTTCTGGTTCGGCGACGACCAGGTGCCCGAGCCCGCCTTCTACTCCTACACCGCCCCCGAGCCGCCGGGCCTGGTCGAGGAGCCGCTGCGGCCGGCCGCGGCACGCTGGATCGACAGCCGCGGCGCGCACCTGGCGCTGCTGCCCTACGAGGACGTGCGCACCGCGACCGACCCGCGCGCCGTCGTCCTGGACTTCCTCGAGAGCGCCTACGTGGCCGGCGCCCGGCGCGCCGGCTGGGACCTCGCGGCGCTGCGCTGTCCGACCGCCCCGGAGCCCCGATGACCCCGACCCGACCCACCGACCGGAGGACCGCGCCATGAGCAACCTCGACCGCCGCCCGCCCGCCCGCGAGCTCGGCGGGCTGGAGGGCACCGCTGCCGGCCCGGTGCTGGACCTGCTGCCGGGCAAGGAGGTGCTGCTCGGCGAGAGCACCCGGGTGCGCCGGCTGCTGCCCACCCTGGGCCGCCGGCTGGTCGGGGCGTGGGCGTTCGTCGACCACTACGGCCCCGACGACATCGCCTCCTCCCCCGGCATGCAGGTGCCACCGCACCCGCACACGGGCCTGCAGACGGTGTCCTGGCTGCTCGACGGCGAGGTGCACCACCGCGACTCGCTCGGCAGCGACGTGCGCATCCGCCCCGGCGACCTGGCCCTGATGACCGCCGGGCACGGCATCGCGCACTCCGAGCAGTCCCCGGCGGTGCACCCGCGGTACCTGCACGGCGCGCAGTTGTGGGTGGCGCTGCCCGAGGCCGCCCGCGACACCGCGCCGGCCTTCGCCCACCACACCGCGCTGCCCGGCTTCACCTCCGACGGGCTGACCGCCACCGTGCTCATGGGCGGCCTCGGCGGGGCCACCTCGCCGGGCACCGCGCACACCCCGCTGGTCGGCGCCGACCTGGAGCTGGCCGCCGGCGCGGACGTCGAGCTGCCGCTGGAGCCGGACTTCGAGTACGCCGTGCTGGCCTCGTCCGGGTCGGCCGAGGTGGAGGACGCGCCGCTGGAGGTCGGCGCGATGCTGTACCTCGGCACCGGACGGCGCACGGTGCGGGTCCGCGCCGCCGGGCCGACCCGGCTGCTGCTGCTCGGCGGCGAGCCGTTCGAGGAGCGGATCGTCATGTGGTGGAACTTCGTCGGCCGCTCCGGTGAGGAGATCGCCGAGTACGCCGAGCGGTGGAACGCCGAGGACGAGCGCTTCGGCGCCGTCATCGGCTACGACGGCGACCGGCTCGAGGCCCCGCCACTGCCCCCGGTCCCGCTCAAGGCCCGCGGCCGGGAACGCTAGGGACGGCCCGGCCTCCCTCCGAGGGGGTGGAGGAACGGCCGGGTCTCTGTGGAACCCCCGCGGCCGGCGCGATGACAGGACCATGAGACCGCTGGCCCAGGACGAGGAGAGGGTCGCCTTCTGGCGACGGCACACCGTCAGCGGGATCGTGCTGTGCGGGGTCCTGCCCACGATCATCGCGGTGCGCACCGTGGTCACCGACCCGCCTCGTGCGGGGGTCGTCCTCGCCCTGGCCGCGGTGGTGGCCGGAGCGGCTCCGCTGCTGGCGCTGGTCCCGGTCGAGCGGCTGGTCCGTTCCCCGTGGGGCCGGCTGTTCTTCGACGCCTGGGAGGCCGCGGGCATCGTCCTGGTCACCACGGTCTGCCTGCTCGACACGGGGGCCGACAGCCCCTACGTGCTGTTCCTGTTCGTGCTGCTGGCGCACGCGGCACTGGCCTACCCGCCGGTCGGTGTCGCGCTGGCCGGCGGCACCATCCTGGCCGGGTACCTGGGCATGGGCCTGGGGGTCGGCGACGTGCCGGCCGACCACGTCCTGGTGGGCGCCCTCGCCCTGGTGGTCGCCACCGCCACCTGCGCCTTCGCGTCGGCGAACCACCAGCGGGCCTACCAGCGCACCGCCGCGTACGCCCAGCAGGTCGCCCTCCTCGCCGAGCGCGACGGGCTGACCGGTGCGCTCAACCACCGCGCCTTCCACCAGCGGCTGCGCATCGAGGCGGGCCGCGCCACGACCGACCGGCCGCTCGGCCTGCTCCTGGTCGACGTCGACGAGTTCAAGACCGTGAACGACACCCTGGGTCACCTCGCCGGGGACGCCGTGCTCCGCCTGGTCGCCGCGTCGATGCAGGAGCTGACCCGCAGCGAGGACGTCGTCGGGCGCCTGGGCGGTGACGAGTTCGCCCTCCTGCTGCCGGGCACCGACCTGGCCGAGGCGACCGGGATCGGCGAACGGCTCGTGACCCACGTGCGCACCGCCGGCGCCCCCTACGGGGTCACCGTGAGCGTCGGCGCGGCGATGGTCACGTGGGGCGACCCGGTCGGGCTGCAGGCCACGGCGGACGCCGCCGTGTACCGCGCGAAGCACAGCGGCCGCGACCGGGTCTGCGTGCCCCCGACGGCGTCGGACGGCCCCCGGACCGCGACCGTCGCCCCGTCGGGACGCTGACCCCGGCCGGGCCGACCCCTGACCCAGCGGCCGCCGGCGGGCACAGGACGGCGCGGGAGGGCGTTGCTGCCGGCATGAGTGCCGCCGTGGACCCCCGCATGCTCGCCTTCGTGGCCGACCAGCACGCCGGCGTGCTGGCCACCCTCAAACGCGACGGCCGGCCGCAGTTGTCCAACCTGTTCTACGCGTGGGACGGCGAGCAGCAGCTGGCGCGCATCTCGGTGACCGCCGACCGCGCGAAGACCCGCAACCTGCAGGCCGACCCCCGCGCGACCCTGCACGTGACCTCGGCGGACTTCTGGACGTGGGTCGCCGTCGAGGGCACCGCCGAGCTCAGCCCGGTCGCGGCCGACCCGCACGACGCCACCGTCGAGGAGCTCGTCGGCTACTACCGCACGCTCAGCGGCGAGCACGAGGACTGGGACGCCTACCGGGCGGCCATGGTCGCCGACCGGCGGCTCGTGGTCCGGCTGCGCCCCGAGCACACCTACGGACAGATCGGGGGCTGACCTCGCCCCGGCCACTCGATCAGCGCGCGGTGGTGTCCTCGCCCCTGCTGGCCGCGATGTGCTTGGCCGTGTCGAGGTAGTGCCGCAGACGGACGACCCGGCCGGACTCGTCGAAGGTCCACAGGTGGATCTCCTCGTCCGCGAACCGCCCGCCGTTCGGCATGGAGAACTCCGCCCGCACCTCCGCGACGACCTGGCGCCCGTCGCCGATGACGTCGAGCACGGTGAAGTCGTGCAGCGTCCACGTGCCGACGATGCCGAAGAAGTCCGCCACCTCGGCCGGTCCGGTGCGCCGGGCCATGGTCGGCACGCCCGCCCGCTGGGCCCAGTTGTCCCGCCAGTCCTCCCACGCGACGTCCTCGGCGAGACGGGCGAGGAAGGCCGGAACGTCGCCTCGGCCGAACGCCTCGTACAGACCGATGACGGTGGCTGCGTTGCCGGTGGCCGTGCCCGCGTGTCCGGTGCTGGCGGTCATGGCTGGTCCTCCTCGGTCCCGCACTGGTGGGCAGCCCCGTGTGGTGGGCAACAGGGTGGTCGCCGTGGGACGGAAAGCGCAGCGGTCCTTGGGCCCTCCCGGCCGTGGCACGTGCTCCACGGCGACCCGGACCCGCGGGCCGGTGGTGGACGGATCCGACCACCGCACCGACCCGCGATCGCGCCGTTCAGCTGCCTGCCGGTGGCTGCATCACCGACAGCGGGGCACCCCACGGGTCGGTCACCACGGCGAAGCGGCCGAACTCGGTGTCCATGGGTGCCATCGTCACCTTGCCGCCGCCGGTCTCCACCGTGGCGACGGCC
>DASQXT010000300.1:0-2367 GCA_035639575.1 Geodermatophilus sp. | reverse complement strand
AGCATCAACTTCGTCACCGCGCACGACGGGTTCACCCTCAACGACCTGGTCTCCTACAACGAGAAGCACAACGAGGCCAACGGCGAGGGCAACAACGACGGCGAGAGCCACAACCGCAGCTGGAACTGCGGCGTCGAGGGCCCGACCGTCGACAAGAAGGTCCTCCACCTGCGCGCCCGGCAGCGGCGCAACTTCCTGGCCACGCTGATGCTCAGCCAGGGCGTCCCGATGCTGCTGCACGGCGACGAGCTGGGCCGCACCCAGCAGGGCAACAACAACGGCTACTGCCAGGACTCGCCCCTGACCTGGATCCACTGGGACGAGGTCGACGAGGGGCTGCAGGAGTTCACCAGGGCGGTGACCCGGCTGCGCCGCGAGCACCCGACGTTCCGCCGCCGCCGGTTCTTCCACGGCCGCCCGGTGCGCCGGGGCGAGGGCGACCCGGTGCAGGACGTCGCCTGGCTGACCCCGTCCGGCGACCTGATGACCGAGGACGACTGGGACGCCGGCTACGCCAGGACGATCGGCATGTACCTCAACGGGCACGGCATCCGGGAGACCGACGAGCGCGGCGAGTACGTGGTCGACGACCACTTCTACCTGGCGTTCAACGCGCACCACGAGCCGATCGAGTTCACCCTGCCCTCGGAGGAGTACGCCGTGGCCGCGTGGACCGTCGTCCTCGACACCGCGGAGATGGGCGAGGTCGAGCCGCGGGAGCTCAAGGCCGGCGAGACGGTGACGGTGCAGGACCGCTCGATGGTCGTGCTCAGCGCCCCCCGCCGGTCGTGAGCGAGCCGCAGGACGGCGCTACCCGCCGCCGCGCCGTCCCCACCGGGACCTACCGGCTGCAGGTCACCGCCGACTTCACGCTGGACGACGCCGCGTCCCTGGCCGGGTACCTCGCCGACCTGGGCGTGAGCCACGCCTACGCCTCGCCGCTGCTGCGGTCGGCGTCGGGCAGCACGCACGGCTACGACACCGTCGACCACGCGCACATCGACGAGTCGCGCGGCGGCCGGCCCGGCTTCGACCGGCTGGTCGCCGCGCTGCACGAGCACGGCCTCGGGCTGGTGCTCGACCTCGTGCCCAACCACATGGGCGTCGCCGACCCGGCCGAGGCGCCCTGGTGGTGGGACGTGCTGCAGCACGGGCGGGACAGCGCGCACGCGGCCGCCTTCGACGTCGACTGGGACTTCGGCGGCGGCCGGGTGCGCATCCCGGTGCTCGGGTCGGCGGACGACGTCGACAAGCTCGAGGTCGTCGAGGGGGCGGACGGCCCGGAGCTGCACTACTACGACAACCGCTTCCCGGTCGCGCCGGGCACCGAGCACGGGACGCCGCAGGAGGTGCACGACCGGCAGCACTACGAGCTGGTCGACTGGCGGCGCGCCGACCGCGACCTCAACTACCGCCGGTTCTTCGCGATCAACACCCTCGCCGGCCTGCGCACGGAGGACCCGGCGGTCTTCGAGGCGACCCACCGGCTCGTGCTGCAACTGGTCGAGGACGGCGCGGTCGACGGGCTGCGCATCGACCACCCCGACGGCCTGGCCGACCCCAAGGGCTACCTCGACCGGCTGGCCGAGGCCTCCGGCGACCGGTGGACCGTGGTGGAGAAGATCCTCGAGCCCGGAGAGGACCTGCCGGAGTCGTGGCGGACCGCCGGGACGACGGGCTACGACGCCCTCGCCGAGGTCGACGACGTGCTGGTCGACCCGGCCGGCGAGGCGGTGCTCAGCGCGCTGGACACCGAGCTCACCGGCGCCCCGGTCGACTACGCGCAGCTGGTGCACGACTGCAAGCGCGAGGTGACCGACGGGATCCTCGGCTCGGAGGTGGCCCGGCTGGTGCGGGTCATCGGCGAGCTGCCTGGCGTTCCCCGCGAGCAGCAGACCGAGGCGCTGGCCGAGCTGCTGGCCAGCTTCCCCGTCTACCGCACCTACCTGCCCGACGGCCGCGAGCACCTCGACGCCACCGTGGCCGCCGTGCGGGAGCGCCGTCCCGACCTCGGCGCCGCGCTCGACGGGCTGCACCCGGTGCTCTCCCAGGCCGGGACCGAGGCGGCGACCCGCTTCGAGCAGACCAGCGGCCCGGTCATGGCCAAGGGGGTCGAGGACAGCGCCTACTACCGGTGGGCCCGGTTCGTGGTGCTCAACGAGGTCGGCGGCGACCCGGCGCGGTTCGGCAGCACCGTGCAGGAGTTCCACGAGGCGCAGCAGCGCCGCGCGGAGCGCAAGCCGCAGTCGATGACCACGCTGTCGACCCACGACACCAAGCGCAGCGAGGACACCCGCGCCCGGCTGGCCGTGCTCGCCGAGCTCGGGGCCGAGTGGGCCGACCTGGTCCGCGGGCTGCTGACCCGGC
>DASQXT010000299.1:0-8528 GCA_035639575.1 Geodermatophilus sp. | reverse complement strand
GACCTGCTGGCGGACGCGGTTGAGGTCGGCGCCCAGCTTCACGAGGACCTGGGCGGCGACGCCCTCGCCCTCGCGGATCAGGCCGAGCAGGATGTGCTCGGTGCCGATGTAGTTGTGGCCGAGCTGCAGCGCCTCGCGCAGGGACAGCTCGAGCACCTTCTTGGCGCGCGGGGTGAACGGGATGTGACCAGACGGGGCCTGCTGGCCCTGGCCGATGATCTCCTCCACCTGCTGCCGGACGCCCTCCAGCGAGATGCCGAGGGACTCGAGCGCCTTGGCGGCAACACCCTCACCCTCGTGGATCAGGCCCAGGAGGATGTGCTCGGTGCCGATGTAGTTGTGGTTGAGCATCCGGGCCTCTTCCTGGGCCAGGACGACCACGCGGCGGGCTCGGTCGGTGAACCGTTCGAACATCTGCTGCTTCTCCTCTGACCGGCTGGTCCGGCGCTGCCCTCCCCTTGTGGGGAGGAGCACCCGACGTCCGTCGGCGCGCGGCGCACCGGTCTTCCACTGTAGTCGCGGACTCCGACCCTCCGTGGGTACACAGGCCCACACGGAGGAGAGGAGCTGCCCGGTCCAACCGATGCTCCCGGACCGGTGTTCCGAACCGGTTACGCCCACAGCGGACGGCGCGTCGCGGGGACCCGCGCGAGCAGCTCCCGCTCAGCAGGTCAGCGCGAGGCAGACCCAGCAGAGCGGCCACTCCTCGTCGCCGTCGTCCGGCCACACCCACAGGGCCGGGTCGAGCAGCGTGACCGGAGCGAGGCAGAGCGCCCGGCCGGCGACCAACCCGGCGTCCCCGACCGCGTGCAGCCGGCTGGGCGACGTCTCGCCCCAGGGTGAGCGGGGGGCCGCCACGTCCACGCCGACGGTCCAGCACCGCTCGTCCGGGAGGGCCTCGGGACTGCGCCCCGCAGCGGACCAGGGCCCCTCGATGGTGCTCACTCGACCACCAGCCGGACGCCCTCGGCGGCCAGCGTGTCGGCGAGCCGGGCGAGCGCCTCGCGGGCGGCGTCGTCGGCGGTGGTCAGGGGCTCGAGACGGACGGTGACCTGCTGGTGCCCCTGCCGCTGCAGGGCGACGATGCTGCCGCGGAGCAGGTCCACGGCGAGGACGTCGAGGTGTCCGCGCGTCCGGACGACGCCGTGGCGCTGGTCGAGGCTGGCGGTGAAGCTCGGGGCCTGCGGAGAGGCGTCCACCGGCCGTCGGTCGGTGAGGGGCCCCGGGTCGCGCGGAACGGTGGTCTCGGCCGCGTCCTGGCTCATGCACCAACCGTCACGAATCAGTCCGGAACACCCCAGGGTCGAAAGTCCCTGCCCCGGGCCGCCGGTGACGCTGCGTCAGCGACCGACAGCGACACGAATGCCGAGCGGCCCGACCCCTCTCGTCGAGGGTGCCGGGCCGCCGCGGGTGTCACTCTCGTCCCGGCCGCCAGCCTGGTGAGGGACTGGAACGGCCACCCTTCAGGGACCCGCGCCGAGCCTGGCGACGGGCTGGAGCGGCCCCGTCCCGGGCCCCGCCCTGAGCCTGCGAAGGGTGGGGAGGACGGGGTCCTTCTTCAGTGCGCGGCCTCGTAGGCCTCGACGACGCTGGCCGGGATGCGCCCGCGGTCGCTCACCGCGTGGCCGTTCTTGCGGGCCCAGTCGCGAATGGCGCCGGCCTGCTCGCGGTCCATGCGGCCGCCGCCACCGGTGGCGCGCGACCGGCCGCCCCCGGACGCCCGGCCACTGCCGCGCCCCACCTTGCGCGCGGCCTGCACATAGCGGGAGAACGCGTTCCGCAACTCCTCCGCGTTCTTCTCCGACAGGTCGATCTCGTAGCTCGTGCCGTCGAGCGAGAAACTCACCGTCTCGTCCGCGGCGACGTTCTCATCGAGGTCGTCACTGAGGATGACCTGGACCTTACGCGCCATTCGTCTTCTCCACTCCCACGCCGCTCCGCAGAACGGGGCCCCTTCGCCCCGAGCTCGCAGCCCTTTTCTCTGCCGGACAGCACCATAGACCATTAGCGGCACGGGGAAACACACCCCGCACAATGGAGTGAGGAGATGCACCGCCCGGTTCAGGACGAGAGCGGCCGCACCAATGGGAAGAGGATGGTCTCCCGGATGCCCAATCCGGTGAGCGTCATCATGAGCCGGTCCATGCCCATCCCCATGCCACCGGTCGGCGGCATCCCGTACTCGAGCGCCTCGAGGAAGTCCTCGTCGAAGGCCATCGCCTCGGGGTCCCCCTCGGCGGCGAGGCGGGACTGGGCGACCAGGCGCTCGCGCTGCGCCACCGGGTCGACCAGCTCGGAGTACGCCGTCGCCCGCTCGACGCCGGCGATGTAGAGGTCCCACTTCTCGGCCAGGCCGGGTCGGGACCGGTGCGCGCGGGTCAGCGGCGAGGTGTCCACCGGGTAGTCCACGACGAAGGTGGGTTCCTGCAGCGTGTCCTGCACCAAGGCCTCGAACAGCTCCTCGACGACCTTGCCGGGGACCCACGCCGGGTCGACGCCGACGTCGTGCCGCTCGGCGAGCGCGCGCAGGGTCCCCATCGGCGTCTCGGGGGTGACCTCCTCACCGACGGCCTCGGAGACCAGCGTGTACAGCGGCACCTGCCGCCACTCCCCCGACAGGTCGATCTCGCTGCCGTCGTTGTGTCGCGCAACGTGGTCGCCGAACAACGCCTCGCAGCATTCCTGCGTCAGTTCGCGGGTGAGCGTGGCCATCACCTGGTAGTCGGCATGGGCCTGGTACGCCTCGAGCATCGCGAACTCCGGCGAGTGCGTGCTGTCGGCACCCTCGTTGCGGAAGTTCCGGTTGATCTCGAAGACGCGTTCCAGCCCCCCGACGATGCACCGCTTGAGGAACAGCTCCGGCGCGATCCGCAGGTACAGGTCGAGGTCGAATGCGTTCATGTGCGTGCGGAACGGCCGTGCCGCAGCGCCTCCGTGAACCGTCTGCAACATCGGCGTCTCGACCTCGAGATAACCACGTGCGGTCAGTTCTCGACGCAGCGTCGACATCACCGTGGCGCGCTGCCGGACGGTGCGGCGGGCCTCGTCACGGACGATGAGGTCGACGTACCGACGACGGACCCGCAGTTCCTCGCTCATCGGCTTGTGCGCCACCGGCAGCGGCCGCAGCGCCTTGGCGGCCAGTTGCCAGGAGTCGGCGAACACCGAGAGCTCGCCGCGCCGCGACGTCCCGACCTCGCCCTCGACGAACACGTGGTCGCCCAGGTCGACGTCGGCCTTCCACGCGGCCAGCGACTCCTCGCCGACCCGGTCGAGGGAGAGCATCACCTGCAGTTCGGCGTCGCCCTCCCGCAGCGTCGCGAAGCACAGCTTGCCGGTGTTGCGGACGAAGATCACCCGCCCGGTGACGCCGACCCGCTCGCCGGTCATCGTGTCCGGCTCGAGGTCGGGGTGCTTCTCCCGGACCTCCGCCAGGGTGGTCGTGCGGGCGACGGCGACCGGGTACGGGTCGACACCGGCCGCGCGCATCCGGTCCAGCTTCGCCCGGCGCACCCGGAGCTGTTCGGGGAGTTCGTCGTCGGGCGGCGGTACCTCGGTCACGGGTCGCCACCCTACGGGGCGGACGATCTCCGGGTCGGCGGGGAACGGAGGCCGGCCTCGTGCCGCTCGAAGGCCAGCCGCAGCCCCTGCACGGTGAGGTCGGGCTCCCGCTCCCCGATCGAGCGGCAGCTGTCGGCCACCAACGGCGCCAGCCCGCCGGTGGCGACGACGACCGGCGCGGCGCCGAACTGCGCGACCAGCTCGGCGGCGATCCGGGCCACCAGCCCGTCGACCAGCCCGGCGAAACCCAGCACCAGCCCCGACTGCAGCGCCGCGACGGTGTTCTTGCCGATCGCCTGCGGCGGCACGGTCAGCTCCACCGAGCGCAGCTGCGCCGCGCGGGAGGCCAGCGCCTCGAGGCTGACCTCGACGCCGGGGGCCAGCGCGCCGCCGAGGAACTGCCCGTCGGGGCCCACGGCGTCGACGTTGGTGGAGGTGCCGAAGTCCACGACGACGACCGGGCGCCCGCCACCGTCGGTACGCCGTCCGTACAGCTCGTGCGCGGCCAGCGCGGTGACCACCCGGTCGGCGCCGACCTCGCGCGGGTTGTCCACGTGCAGCGGGACGCCGGTCCGCACGCCGGGCCCGATGAGGACGACGGGCACGTCCAGGGAGTCCAGCAGCGTGCGCAGTGCCGGCAGCAGGGCGGGCACCGTCGAGCAGGCCGACACCCCGGTGACCTCGGTGTCGCGCAGCAGCCCGCGCCACAGCATCCGCAGCTCGTCGCTGGTGGCCCGCGGCGCCGTCGTCACCCGCCAGCAGCCGACCCGGCGCGCACCGTCGAAGGTGGCCAGGACGGTCTGGCTGTTGCCGACGTCGACGGCCAGCAGCACCGGTCAGCCCGCCCGCAGGTCGAGGGCGAGGTCGAGGATCGGCGCGGAGTGGGTGAGCCCGCCGACCGAGAGGAAGTCGACGCCGGTCCCGGCGACCGCCCGGGCCACCTCGAGGGTCAGCCCGCCGGTGGCCTCCAGCTCGGCCCGCCCGCCGACCAGGGCGACGACCTCGCGGAGGACGTCGGGCGGCATGTTGTCGCAGAGCAGGAAGTCCGCGCCGGCCTCCACCGCCTCGACCGCCTGCGCGGGCACGTCGACCTCCACCTGCACCGCCACGCGCGGCGCCCGCTCGCGGACCGCGGCGACGGCAGCGGCCACCGAGCCCGCGGCGGCGACGTGGTTGTCCTTGACCATGGCGACGTCGTAGAGCCCCATGCGCTTGTTCGACCCGCCGCCGCAGCGGACGGCGTACTTCTCCAGCGGCCGCAGCCCGGGCGTGGTCTTGCGGGTGTCGAGGACGACGGCGCCGGTGCCCTCGACCGCGTCGACCCAGCGGCGGGTGAGGGTGGCGATGCCGCTGGCCCGGCTGGCGATGTTCAGCGCGCTGCGCTCGGCGGCCAGCAGGGCGCGCACCGGCCCGCGCACGGTCAGCAGCACGTCGCCCCGGGCCACCCGGTCGCCGTCGGCCGCACCCGCGGTGAGCGTGGCGCCGGGGGCCAGCCGGGTGAAGACGCGGGCGGCCACCGGCAGGCCGGCCACGACGCCGTCGGCCCGGGCCACGAGGTCCGCGGTGCCCAGCTGCCCGGCCGGCACGGTGGCGGCGCTGGTGACGTCGTGCGCGACGGCCAGGTCGGGGGCGCTCGGCAGCGGCGCTCCGCCGGTGAGGTCCTCGGCGAGGGTGCGCTCGACGAGCTCGGTCACCCACGCCTCGTCCAGCCCGGTGCCGGTCAGGTCACGCGGGTCCACCGCGGCGCTCACCCCTCTCGCCCCCGCCCGCCCAGCGGTGAGCTCGCACGCTCGCTCACCACCCCCTCACCAGGGGTTCCCCCACCGCACGGCGGGTCACCCGCAGGGCGCCGTCCCCGTCCAGCCGCACGTCCAGGTGCACCTGCCAGTCCTCCTCGGTCCCGGGGTGGTCCTCGCGCCAGTGGCAGCCGCGGGTCTCCTCGCGGACCGCGGCCACCGTGGCCAGCGCGCCGGCCACGGTGAGCAGGTCGGTGGCCTCCCAGCCGGCCACCCCGGGTGCCACGTCGGGGTCGAGGCGCGCGGCCAGGGCGGCCAGCCGGTCGGTCGCCTCGGCCAGTCCCGCGCCGCTGCGGAGCGCGCCGACCCGCGCCGACATCGTCTCGGTGACCTCCCGGCGGCCGTCGGGGGCGAGCAGCCCGGACGGCGCGGCCGCCGCCGGCTCGACGGGGGACGACGGCGGCAGCCCCGCGGCCAGCTGCGCGCCGATGCGGGCGGCGAAGACCAGCCCCTCCAGCAGCGAGTTGGACGCCAGCCGGTTGGCGCCGTGCACGCCGGTGCAGGCCACCTCACCGCAGGCGTACAGCCCGGGCACCGTCGTCCGGCCGGCCAGGTCGGTGACCAGACCGCCCGAGGCGTAGTGCGCCGCAGGGGTGACCGGCACCAGGTCGGTGACCGGGTCGACGCCGGCCGCGCGGCAGCTGGCCACGATCGTCGGGAAGCGCACCGCGAGGTCGGGCACGCCGCGCGCGTCGAGCCACACGTGGTCGACGCCGTCGCGCAGCTGCACCCGGGTGATCCCCTTGGCCACCACGTCGCGGGGGGCCAGCTCGGCCAGCGGGTGGACGCCGACCATGAACCGCTCCCCCGCCCCGTCGCGCAGCACCGCGCCCTCACCCCGCAGCGCCTCGCTGACCAGCGGCTGCTGGCCGCGCGCGTCCGGGCCCAGGTAGAGGGCGGTGGGGTGGAACTGGACGAACTCCAGGTCGGTGGCGACCGCGCCGGCGCGCAGGCCCAGCGCGACGCCGTCCCCCGTGGAGACCGGCGGGTTGGTGGTGGCGGCGTAGACCTGCCCCATGCCGCCGGTGGCGAGCACGACCGCGCGGGCGCGCACCGCGCCGACGCCGTCGGCGCTGCCCTCCCCCAGCACGTGCAGGGTGACGCCCGCGGCGCGGCCGGAGGCGTCGGTGAGCAGGTCGAGCACCATCGCGTGCTCGACGAGGGTGACGCCGGGGTCGGCGCGGACGGCGTCCTGCAGCGCGCGCTGCACCTCCGAGCCGGTGGCGTCGCCGCCGGCGTGCACGATCCGGTCGGCGGAGTGCCCGCCCTCCCGGGTGAGCAGCAGCCGCCCGTCGGGGTCGCGGTCGAAGGCCGCGCCCCAGGCGATCAGCTGGCGCAGCCGCTCGGGGCCCTCGCGCACCAGCACGGAGACCGCGTCGGGCTCGCACAGCCCCACCCCGGCGACCTCGGTGTCGCGGGCGTGCGCCTCGGCGGTGTCGGCCGGGTCGAGCACGGCGGCGATGCCGCCCTGCGCCCAGCGGGTCGACCCGTCGTCCACCCGGACCTTGGTGACGACGGCGACCGACAGCCCGGCCGCCCGGGCGTGCAGCGCCACGCACAGCCCGGCGATGCCGGAGCCGACGACGCAGACGTCGGCGGCCAGCTCCCAGCCGGGCGCCGGCGCGGCGAGACGCCGCGGGAGCCCGGTCACGCGCCCGGCCGCCAGGGTGCTCACCGGACAGGGACGCCGAAGTCGCTCCGCCGGTGTGGAAGGACCTCGTCCTCCCCTCCGCTCGCGAGCTCGCGAGGGGACCCGGGACGAGGCCGAGATGCAGCGGCAAGCGGGCTCCGCCGATGGTCTTCTGCGCCGGGGACCGGGGCCGAGGGGTCGCCCCCGAGCTCGACGACGCGGTTGGCCGCGTCGACGTGCACGACCTTCGGGAGGTACGACGTGGCCTCGGTCTCGTCCATCAGGCCGTAGCTGATCAGGATGACCAGGTCGCCGGGGTGCACCAGGTGCGCGGCGGCGCCGTTGATGCCGATGACCCCGCTGCCGCGCTCGCCGGGGATGACGTAGGTCTCCAGCCGCGCGCCGTTGGTGACGTCGACGATGGCCACCTGCTCGCCCGGGAGCAGGTCGGCGGCGTCGAGGAGGTCCTCGTCGATCGTCACGGAGCCCACGTAGTGCAGGTCGGCCTGGGTGACGGTCGCGCGGTGGATCTTCGACTTGAGCATCGTGCGCATCATCGCGCGTCTCCCAGCGTCAGGGGGGTGTTGTCGATGAGCCGGGTGCTGCCGGCGCGGGCGGCGACGAGCAGCCGGGCCGGGCCGGCGGACGGCGGGGGCCCGAGGTCGGGACCGGTCAGCTCCAGGTAGTCCTGGAGCAGGCCGGGCGCCTCGGCGAGGACGGCGCGGGCGGCGCCCAGGACGGCGTCGGCGCCCTGCGGACCGGCCGCGGCCCCCGCGCGCAGCGCCCGCGAGATCGTCCCGGCGGTGACCCGCTGCTCCGGCGAGAGGTAGCGGTTGCGGGAGGACAGCGCCATCCCGTCGTCCTCCCGCACGGTGGGCACGCCGACGACCTCGACGCCGAGCGCCAGCTCGCGGGCCATCGCCCGGACCAGCGTGAGCTGCTGGTAGTCCTTCTCGCCGAAGACGGCGAGGTCGGGCCGCACCAGCCCGAAGAGCTTGGCGACGACGGTCAGCACACCGGTGAAGTGGCCGGGGCGGACGGCGCCCTCGAGGACGTCGCCCAGCGGGCCGGGGTGGACGGTCACGCCCACCGCGCCGGGCGGGTAGACCTCGTCGACCGGCGGGTGGAAGACGGCGTCGGCGCCCTCCTCGGCCAGCGCGGCGAGGTCGGCGTCCCAGGTGCGCGGGTAGCGGTCGAAGTCCTCGCCCGGGGCGAACTGGGTCGGGTTGACGAACACCGAGACGACGACGCTGCCGGCCCGCTCGCGGGCGGCGCGCACGAGGGCGCGGTGGCCCTCGTGCAGGGCGCCCATCGTGGGCACCAGGGCGACCGGGCCGGGCAGCCCGGCGACGAGCTCGCGCAGGTCGGCGACGGTCTCGGCGACGTCCGGGGCCGCCGGGGTGGTGGGGCGGGTGGACGACGCAGCGGTGGCGCGGGTGGCCGGCACCGTGGTCCTCACCGGGTGCCCGCCGGGTCAGTCGGGGCGGTGGGGTGGGTGGACGACGGGGCGGCCTCGAGCAGGTCGACGAGAGGGGCGCCCT
>DASQXT010000298.1:0-3417 GCA_035639575.1 Geodermatophilus sp. | reverse complement strand
GTGGATGCGGGCCCGCTGCTCGTCGGTCAGGAACGGCGCGGGGGCCTCCTCGACGAGCTTCTGGTTGCGCCGCTGCAGCGAGCAGTCGCGGGTGCCGACGACGACCACGTTGCCGTGGGTGTCGGCCAGCACCTGGGCCTCGACGTGCCGGGGCTTGTCGAGGAACCGCTCGACGAAGCACTCCCCGCGGCCGAAGGCCGACACGGCCTCGCGGACGGCGGAGTCGAACAGCTCGGGGATCTCCTCGATGGTGCGGGCCACCTTCAGCCCGCGCCCACCGCCCCCGAACGCCGCCTTGATGGCGACCGGCAGGCCGTGCTCCTCGGCGAAGGCCACGACCTCGTCGGCGCCGCCGACCGGGTCCTTGGTGCCGGGCACCAGCGGCGCGCCGGCCTTCGTGGCGATGTGCCGGGCCTGCACCTTGTCGCCGAGGGCGATGATCGCCTCGGGAGAGGGGCCGATCCAGGTCAGCCCGGCGTCGATCACCGCCTGGGCGAAACCGGCGTTCTCCGACAGGAAGCCGTAGCCGGGGTGGACCGCGTCCGCGCCGGACCGCTTGGCGGCGTCCAGGATCTTGTCGACCACCAGGTAGGAGTCGCCGGGCGTCGTCCCCCCGAGGGCGAAGGCCTCGTCGGCCATGCGCACGTGCAGCGCGTCCCGGTCGGGGTCGGCGTAGACGGCCACGCTGGTGAGGCCGGCGTCCTTGCAGGCGCGGGCGACACGCACCGCGATCTCGCCGCGGTTGGCGATCAGGACCTTCTGCACCGGTGTTCTCCCTCGGGTTCGTACGGCTTCGACTGCGGATGGGGCGGGCGAGCGCGGGCTCAGCGCCGCCAGAGGTCGGTGATCGCCAGCCCGCGCTTGGCGAGCTGGGCGCGCAGCGTGGCCAGCGACAGGCCGACGACCGCCGCCGGGTCGCCGTCCACCCGCCGGACGAACGGCGCGCCCAGCCCGTCGAGGGTGAAGGCGCCGGCCACGGCCAGCGGCTCGCCGGTGGCCAGGTAGGCCTCGATCTCCTGCGGCGTGGGGCTGGCGAAGTGCACGACGGTGGAGACGACGGCGACGTCCCGGCTGAGCACCTGGCCGTCCTGGACGTCGAACAGCGCCTGACCGGTGTGCAGCACGCCGCTCTTGCCGCTCATCCGCTGCCACCGGTCCCGGGCGTCGTGCGTGTCGGTGGGCTTGCCCAGCGCCTCGCCGCGGAACTCCAGGAGCGAGTCGGCGCCCACGACGAGCGCGTCGGTCTCCTGCTCGGCAACGGCCTTGGCCTTGGCCGCGGCCAGCAGGGCGACCAGCTCCCCGACCCGCGCGGCCTGCACCGACGACTCGTCGACCTGGCTGACGACGACCTCGGGCGCCAGCCCGGCCTGGCGCAGCAGGCCCAGCCGGGCCGGGGACGCCGAGGCCAGCACCAGACGGCGGTCCACGCTCATGCCTCCTCCTCGCTGGCGCTCGTCGTCAGCACCCGCAGCTCTGCTTCCCCGTCGCACGAACCCGCACGCTCGTTCACGCGAACCGCCCGGAGGCGCGCCAACCACCGGGTCCCGGACGCAGCGGGAGCCGGTGGAGGTCCCCGAACGACGCCCAGGTCGCGACCGGGGTCGGCCGGCGGCGGGTGCGCCGCTGCGACAGGGCGGCGACGACGACGGTGAGCGCCGCGAGCTCCTCGACCGAGGGCTCGCCCCTGACGACCCGCAGCAGCGGTCGCTGTGGCTCGCTCACAGCGGGATGTTCCCGTGCTTCTTCGGGGGCAGGGTCTGGCGCTTGTTGGCCAGCAGGCGCAGCCCCTTGGTGATCTCGATGCGGGTCTCCGACGGGCGGATCACCTGGTCGACGTACCCACGGTCGGCCGCGATGTACGGCGAGAGCAGCGCGTCCTCGTACTCGGTGATGAGCTCGGCGCGGCGCGCGTCGGCGTCGTCCGCGTCGGCCAGCTCCCGCCGGTAGAGGATGTTGACCGCGCCCTGGGCGCCCATGACGGCGATCTGCGAGGTCGGCCAGGCCAGGTTGAGGTCGGCCCCCAGGTGCTTGGAGCCCATGACGTCGTAGGCGCCGCCGTAGGCCTTGCGGGTGATCACGGTGATCTTCGGGACGGTCGCCTCGGCGTACGCGTAGATCAGCTTGGCGCCGCGGCGGATGATCCCCTCCCACTCCTGGGAGGTGCCGGGCAGGAAGCCGGGGACGTCGACGAAGGTCAGCACCGGGACGTTGAAGGCGTCGCAGGTGCGCACGAAGCGTGCCGCCTTCTCGCTGGCGTCGATGTCGAGCGTGCCGGCGAACTGGGTGGGCTGGTTGGCCACGACGCCGACCGGCCGCCCCTCGACCCGGCCGAAGCCGACGACGATGTTGGGCGCGAACAGCGGCTGCACCTCGAGGAACTCGCCGTCGTCGAGCACGTGCTCGATGACGGTGTGCATGTCGTAGGGGGTGTTGGCCGAGTCCGGGATGAACGTGTCGAGCTCGCGGTCGGAGTCGGTGACCCCGTCCTGCGTGGTGTCGACCGGCGCGACCTCGAGGGCCGGCAGCGGGTCGAGGTTGTTGCTCGGCAGGTAGGACAGCAGCGCCTTGACGTAGTCGAGGGCGTCGGACTCGTCCTCGGCCAGGTAGTGCGCGACCCCGGACTTGGTGTTGTGCGTGCGGGCGCCGCCGAGCTCCTCGAGGGTGACGTCCTCGCCGGTCACGGTCTTCACGACGTCGGGGCCGGTGATGAACATCTGGCTGGTCTGGTCGACCATCACGATGAAGTCGGTCAGCGCGGGCGAGTAGACGTGCCCACCGGCCGCGGCGCCCATCACCAGCGAGATCTGCGGGATGACGCCCGAGGCGTGCACGTTGCGCCGGAAGATCTCGGCGTACAGGCCCAGGGAGACCACGCCCTCCTGGATCCGTGCGCCGCCGCCCTCGTTGATGCCGACGATCGGCGAACCGGTCCTCATGGCCAGGTCCAGCACCTTGACGATCTTCTCGCCGTAGACCTCGCCGAGGCTGCCACCGAAGACGGTGACGTCCTGGGAGAAGACGCAGACCGGGCGGCCGTCGACGGTGCCGTAGCCGGTGACGACGCCGTCGCCGAAGGGCCGCTTGGACTCCAGGCCGAAGTTGGTGGAGCGGTGGCGGGCGAGCTCGTCGAGCTCGGTGAACGACCCCGGGTCCAGCAGCGCCTCGATCCGCTCGCGGGCGGTCATCTTGCCCGCGGCGTGCTGCTTCTCCACGGCGCGCTCGGAGCCCGCGTGGGTGGCCTCCTGCACCCGACGCTCGAAGTCCGCCAGCTTGCCGGCGGTCGTGTGGATGTCGACGTCGCCCGGGACGGAGTCCCCGGCGCTCTCCAGTTCAGCCGCGCTCACGTGCTCTCCTCGCTGCGCTCGTCGGCGCGTTCGCGCCGCGCTGCTGCGTCCATCGGTGAGCTCGCAAGCTCGC
>DASQXT010000297.1:0-4954 GCA_035639575.1 Geodermatophilus sp. | reverse complement strand
TGCGCACCCTCGTCCTCACCAACGCCGCCGGTGGGCTGGCCCCCGAGCACCGGGTCGGCCAGGCGGTGCTCATCAGCGACCACCTCAACCTCACCGCCCGCTCCCCGCTGGTCGGCGCCACCTTCGTCGACCTCACCGACCTGTACTCGGCACGGCTGCGGTCGCTGGCCCGGGAGCTCGACCCGTCGCTGACCGAGGGCGTCTACGCGGCGCTGCCGGGGCCGCACTACGAGACGCCGGCCGAGATCCGGATGCTGCGCACGCTCGGCGCGGACCTCGTGGGCATGTCGACCGCACTCGAGGCGATCGCGGCCCGGGCCGCGGGGCTCGAGGTGCTGGGGCTGTCGATGGTCACCAACGCCGCGGCCGGCATCACCGGCGAGAAGCTCGACCACGAGGAGGTGCTCGCCGCCGGGAAGGCAGCGGCCGGCCGGCTGGGCGAGTTCCTCGTCGAGTTCGTCGGGCGGCTGCCGTGAGCGGGCCGGTGCTGCTCACGGGCGCGGCGGGGCGGATCGGCACGGTGCTGCGCGGCGGGCTGCCCGAGCGCGGCTGGGCGGTGCGGTCGCTGGACGTCGTCCCGGTCCCCGATCCCCGTCCCGGCGAGGAGCACGTGGTCGCCGACGTCACCGACCCGGCCGCGATGGCGGAGGCCGTCTCCGGCACCTCCGCCGTCGTCCACCTGGGCGGGCTCTCCGGCGAGTCGACGTGGGCGGCGATCTCGCACGCCAACATCGACGGCACCCAGTGCGTGCTGGAGGCGGCGCGGCGAGCCGGCGTCCCCCGGGTGGTGCTGGCGTCGAGCAACCACGCGACCGGCTTCACCCCGCGACCGGCGTCCGGACTGCTCCGGGAGGACGACGGCCTCGCGCGGCCGGACACCTTCTACGGGGTGTCCAAGGTGGCGATGGAGGCGCTCGGCGCGCTCTACGCCGACCGGTACGGCCTGGACGTCGTCTGCCTGCGGATCGGCACCGCCGCCCCCGAGCCGTTGACGACCCGCCACCTGTCGACGTGGCTCTCCCCCCGCGACCAGGTGTCGCTGGTCGACGCCGCGCTGCGGGCGCCCTCCCCCGGGTTCGCCGTGGTGTGGGGCGTCTCGGCCAACAGCCGCGGCTGGTGGGACCTCACCGCCGCCCGGGCGCTGGGCTACGAGCCGGCCGACGACGCCGAGGCGTACGCGGCGGCGCTCGTCGCGGTGCACGGCGAGCCCGATCTCGCCGACCCGGTGCACGGCCGCGTCGGCGGCGAGTTCACGACGGCCGACTTCGACGCCGACCACTTCGAGGAGCGCACGTGACCGAGCGTGCGAGGTCACGCAGGGGCGCAGCAGCCTGGGTCACGGCTCCGACGAGCGCCAGCGAGGAGGAGACGTGAGCCTGCTCGAGACCGCCCGCGCCTGGGCCGACGCCGATCCGCACGACGGCGACCGCGCGGAGATCGAGGCGCTGATCGAGGCTGAGAACCGGACCGAGCTGGAGCGCCGCTTCGCCGGGCCGCTGACCTTCGGCACCGCCGGGCTGCGCGGCCCGCTGCGCGCCGGGCCGGCCGGGATGAACGCCGCCGTGGTCACCCGCGCGGCCGCCGGCCTGGGCCGCTGGCTGGCCGACGCCGGGCACGCGGGCGGCGGCGTGGTCATCGGCTTCGACGCGCGCCGGCGCTCCGACGAGTTCGCCCGGGTCTCCGCCGCGGTGCTGGCCGGTGCGGGGTTCGCCGTCCAGGTGCTGCCGCGGCCGCTGCCGACGCCGGTGCTGTCCTTCGCCGTCCGGCACCTGGGGTGCGTGGCCGGGGTGATGGTGACCGCCAGCCACAACCCGCCCGACGACAACGGCTACAAGGTCTACCTGGACGACGGCGCGCAGCTGGTGCCGCCGGCCGACCGGGAGATCGAGGCCGCGATCGCCGCCGTCGGCCCGGCGCGCGAGGTGCCGACGTCCGACGACTGGCTGACCCTCGGCGACGAGGTCGAGGCCGACTACGTGGCTGCCGTCGTGCGGGCCCTGGACCCCTCGACGGTGCCGGCGATCGTGCGGCAGGGGCTGACCGTCGCCTACACCGCGATGCACGGCGTCGGTGCCGCCACGACGCGGTCGGTCCTCGCCGCCGCCGGGTTCGCCCCGCCGGTGAGCGTGCCCGAGCAGGACGAACCCGACCCGGCGTTCCCGACGGTCGCCTTCCCGAACCCGGAGGAGCCGGGTGCGGTCGACCTGCTGACCGCGCTGGCGGAGCGGGTGGGCGCCGACGTGGCGATCGCCGAGGACCCCGACGCCGACCGCTGCTCGGTGGTCTGCGGCGGCCGCCAGCTCACCGGCGACGAGGTGGGCGGGCTGCTGGCCGACTGGCTGCTGCGTCGCGGGGTGCGCGGCACGTACGCCGCGTCGCTGGTCAGCGGCTCGCTGCTGCACGCGCTGGCCGAGGCGCACGGCGTCCGGTTCGCCGAGACGCCCACCGGGTTCAAGTGGATCGTCCGCGCCGGCACCCCGGGACAGCCGCTGGTCTTCGGCTACGAGGAGGCGCTGGGCTACGCCGTCGCGCCCGACGTCGTCAAGGACAAGGACGGGATCTCCGCCGCGCTGGCCGTCGCGCTGCTCGCCGCGGAGCTCAGGGCCACCGGCCGGACGCTGACCGACCGGCTCGACGAGCTGGCCCTCGAGCACGGGCTGTTCGCGACCGGGCAGCTGTCGGTGCGGGTCGAGGACCTCTCCCGGATCGGCGCGATGATGGCGCGGCTGCGGTCGGACCCGCCTCGGCGGCTGCTGGGTCGGGAGGTCGTGGCCTCCGACCTGCTCGACGAGACGCCCGCGGTGGACGCCGTCCGGCTGCTCGGGGACGGGGTCCGGGTGGTCGTGCGGCCCAGCGGCACCGAACCCAAGCTCAAGGCGTACCTGGAGACCGTCGTCCCGGTGCACGGGGACGCCGGGATCATCGCCGCCCGCGGCCGGGGTGACGACGAACTCGACCAGCTTCGGACGGAGATGGCGGTCGCTCTGGGACTCTGAGAGGCGCCATGTCTGTCGCCCTCGAACCCTCCCCCACCGTCCAGGCCGGCCCGTACCCGGCGCGTCGCCCCGGCATCGACGGCCTCCGGGCGGTGGCGGTCGCGCTCGTGGTCCTCTACCACGTCACCACCGGGCGGGTGTCCGGCGGCGTGGACGTGTTCCTGGCCCTGAGCGGCTTCTTCGTCGTGCACAGCCTCACGGGCCAGATCCGGCGCAGCGGCCGTGTCCGCCCCCTGACGTCGATCACGCGGACCCTGTCCCGGCTGGTCCCCCCGGCCGTGCTCGTGCTGGCCGGCACGGTGGCCGCCAGCGCCCTCGTGCTGCCGGAGACCCGGTGGCGCGAGCTCGCCGGGCACCTGATCGCCTCGGCGACGTTCACCGAGAACCACCGCCTGGTGGCCGAGTCGGTCGACTACGCGGCGAGCAACGCCATCGCCAGCCCGGTGCAGCAGTTCTGGTCGCTGTCGATCCAGATGCAGGTGCTGGTGGCCGCGCCCGTCGTCGTGGCCGCCGGGGCGCTGCTCCTGCGCGGGCCGCGGCGCCGGCTCGCCCGCCCGGCCGCCGTCCTGGCCGTCGCGGCGGTCACCACGGCGTCCTTCGCGTGGTCAGTGGTGGCGACGCGGGCCGACCAGCAGGTGGCGTACTTCTCCACGCTGCCCCGGCTGTGGGAGCTCGGCGCCGGCGCCCTGGTGGCCCTCGTGCTCGGCGGGGTCCGGCCGGGACGGCGGACGGGGGTGCTCCTGGGCTGGGGCGCGGTCGTCGCGCTCGTCGCCTGCGGCGCGGTCCTCGACGGTGCGCACACCTTCCCCGGCTGGCAGGCCGCCTGGCCGGTGACCTGCGCGCTCGTCCTGCTCGTCGTGGCCGACTCCGGCGGGCACCACGGCGTGCACCGGTTCCTGGGGCTGCGGCCGCTGCGCTGGCTCGGGGACCGGTCCTACGCCCTGTACCTGTGGCACTGGCCGGTCCTGGTGCTCTACCTGGTGCACACCGGTCGGGAGGCGCCGTCGGTCGAGGGCGCGACCGTGGTCGTCCTGCTCTCCCTCGTCCTGGCCGAGGCCACGCACCGCCTGGTCGAGCAGCCCGCGTCCCTGCGGCTCCGGAGCCGGCGCCCCTCCCGCGCGCTGGGCCTGGTGGCGGCCGGGATGGCGCCGCTGCTGGTCCTGGGCGCGGTCACCACCGTCTGGATCGACCGCGAGGCCGCCCGCGTCGCGGCGGCGGCCGACGACCCGGACTACCCGGGCGCGGTGGCCCTCTCCGCCCCCGTCGTGGCCACCGGTGGGATCTCGGGGATCGAGCCCCTGCCGTCCCTGTCGGTGATCCGGGACGACCACCCCTTCATGCCCGGCGCCGAGTGCACCGTGGCCGACGACCCACCCGACGCCGTGCCGACGCAGACCGAGGTGTGCTTCCTCGGGTCCGACGACCGCGAGCGCCGGGTCGTCATCGTGGGTGACTCGCACGCCGCCCACTGGCTGTCCCCGCTGGCCGACCTCGCGGAGGACCACCAGTGGCAGCTGGTCTCGCTCATCCGCGCCGGGTGCAGCCTCTCGACGCAGTCGGAGTTCTTCGAGGAGGGCACGCCCGGGTACGAGGGGTGCGTGGCCTGGCAGTCGCGGCTGACCGAGCGCATCGTCTCCCTGGAGCCCGACCTGGTGGTCACCGTGGGGACCCGGACCGCCTACGGGACCGACGAGGAGCGGCTGCCGCCGGGGTACCTCGAGGCCTGGCAGCAGCTCTCCGACGCGGGGCTGCCGGTGATCGCGATGCGGGACAGCCCCCGGCACCTGCAGGACGTGCCCGACTGCGTGGCCCAGTGGGGTGACGCCGCCGACCGGTGCGGGACGCCCCGCTCGTGGGTGTACACGGACGGGCTGCTCGAGGCGGCGGAGGCCGTCCTGCCGGCGGGGGTGAGCCTGATCGACACCAGCTCCTGGTTCTGCACCGACGACCTCTGCCCG
>DASQXT010000296.1:0-5922 GCA_035639575.1 Geodermatophilus sp. | reverse complement strand
CCTTGGTGACCTTCTTGGCGCGGTCGTCGATGGCGCCGGCGCAGCCGACCCAGAACAGGTACTCGACCTCGTGGGGCAGCGGGCCGTCGGCCTGCCGGACCTCGAAGTCCAGCTCCTTCATCCAGTCCTCGCGGGTGCTGGGGCTGACACCCCACGGGTTGCCGCGGTTCTCCAGGTTGCGCAGCATCACGCCGGCCTCGGAGGGGAAGTTGGACTCGATGAGCACCTGGTAGCGGCGCATGTCGTCGATGTGGTCGACGTGCTCGATGTCGACCGGGCACTGCTCGACGCAGGCGCCGCAGTTGGTGCAGCTCCACAGCACGTCGGGGTCGATGACCCCGCCCTCCTCGAGGGTGCCGACGAGCGGGCGGTGGGCCTGGGCGTCGTTGGTGCCCTCGATGCGGGCGTAGCCCGACGCCCAGACCTGCTCGTCGCTGGGCTTGAGGACGTCGTAGTCCGGCGCGGTCTCGCTCGCGGTCTTCTCACCCAGCAGGTACGGGGCCTTGGCGTACAGGTGGTCCCGCAGGTCCATGATCACCATCTTGGGGCTGAGCGGCTTGCCGGTGTTCCACGCCGGGCACTGGCTCTGGCACCGCCCGCACTCGGTGCAGGTGGTGAAGTCGAGCATCCCCTTCCAGGTGAAGTCCTCGATCTTGCCGCGGCCGAAGACGGCGTCCTCGTCGGGGTCCTCGAAGTCGATCGGCACGCCGCCGGAGGTCATCGGCTGCAGCGGGCCCAGCGCGGTGGCTCCGTCCGGCTCGCGCTTGAAGTAGATGTTGAAGAACGCGCTGAACCGGTGCCACGCGACGCCCATGTTGAGCAGCCGGGAGACCACGACCAGCCAGACCAGCGAGGCGACGATCTTGACGAAGGCGATGACGCTGACCAGGTCGGGGTTGGCCGGGAACAGGTTCGACAGGGCGCTGGAGACGGGGTGCGACCAGGTCGGGGCCTCGACCAGGCCCGCCGCGATCTTGGCCGCGCGGATGCTCAGGATGCAGACGCCGACGATCAGGACGATCGCCTCGACGAAGTAGCCGCGGCCCTCGTTCGACCCGGCGAAGCGGCTCTTGCGCCCCTGGCGGCGCGGGTGGTCGAGCTGGCGCCGCACGATCAGGTACAGGATGCCCAGCACCGTGCCGGTGCCGATGACGTCGACGAACAGGTTCCACAGGCTCCACTCGCCGATCAGGGGCAGGTGGAAGGCGGGGTTCCAGACCTCGCCGAAGGCCTCGACGAGGGTGAGGAACAGGCCGTAGAAGCCCAGGAAGACGAACCAGTGGGCGACGCCGATCGACGACCACTTGAGCATCCGGGTGTGGCCGAGCGACTCCACGACGAGCGTCTTCAGCCGCGGACCGGCCGGCCGGGTACGGGTGCTGTCCGGCTGGCCGGTCCTGATGATGCGGACCATGGCCCGGACCGCCCGATAGGCGAACACCACCGACACGATCAGGAAGATGACGCTGATCGTCCCCAGGACGATCTGCAAGGGGCCCATCGAAATCCCTCCCGGACGCCTGGCGGCGTCGGTTGATCCCCCGCCCGCCACGACGACGGGTGGACTCGCCGCCGTCGAGCGGGCCGTGCGTGGGCACCTGCGCCCTCGCGCGTCGGACGATAGCTGTCGGGCGCACAGGCTACTCGCCGGTAACCACATCGCCGTGCTGCCCGCTCGCCCGGTGTCCGCCGACGTCCCGACGATCCGTCGTGGCGATGGACGCCGCCCTCAACGCCGGGCTGTTGTCCCATGCGGCTCTCACGAACGCGGTGCTGGCGCAGAGCCACTGGGTCGGGATCGGCGACGCGGCGCGAGCCGCGAACCTGGCCGACGCCCGCGCCGAGTCCCCGCTCGAGACGCTCGGGCGGTTGCGCATCCTCGCGAGCGGACTGCCCGCGCCCGAGCTCCAGGTGGAGATCCGCGACGCCCGGGGCTTCGTGGCGCGGGTGGACGCCTGGTACGAGGAGGCGGCCGTCGCGGTGGAGTTCGACGGGCTGATCACGTACGAGGCGCCTCGGGACGGCCGTTCACCGGCGCGGGCGCTCTGGCAGGAGAAGCGCCGCGAGGACGCTCCACGGGACCTCGACATCCGGGTGCTGCGGGTCGTCCGGGCCGATCTGGGGCCCGCGTGGGAGCGGGTGGGTGGCCGCCGCGCCTCTCCGTTGGCCATGCCCGTGGCGGGACCGCGCCGCTTCACCGTCGTCCGCGGGTCCGTGCCGTCGTGGCGATCGGCCTGACGTCCCATCGCTGTCCCGGCTCAGCGCTGAGGGTCCGGACTCAACTCTGGTCGTGAGCGGGGACCCGGGACGATCAGCCCAGCTGATCATCGGTGACGACGGCGCCCCAGCCGAGCCCGAAGGAGAAGTCGCGACACCCGGGAACACTCCCGCCGGGGCTGCCGTTAGGGTGGGCAGGAAAGTTGAGTGGACCCCGCGCAAGGCGGACACCGACTCCCCGCACAGACCAGTACCAGTCCGGCACACAGGAAGAGAGGCCAGCTCCATGGCTCGAGCGGTCGGTATCGACCTCGGCACCACCAACTCCGTCGTCACCGTCCTCGAGGGCGGCGAGCCGACGGTCATCGCCAACTCCGAGGGCTCGCGCACCACGCCGTCGGTCGTCGCGTTCGCCAAGAACGGCGAGGTCCTCGTCGGCCAGTCGGCGAAGAACCAGGCGGTCACCAACGTCGACCGCACCATCCGGTCGGTCAAGCGCCACATGGGCACCGACTGGAAGTCGCCGGAGATCGACGGCAAGCGCTACACCCCGCAGGAGATCAGCGCCCGCATCCTGCAGAAGCTGAAGCGGGACGCCGAGACCTACCTGGGCGAGCCGGTGACCGACGCGGTCATCACCGTCCCGGCCTACTTCGAGGACGCGCAGCGCCAGGCCACCAAGGAGGCCGGCGAGATCGCGGGCCTCAACGTCCTGCGCATCGTCAACGAGCCGACCGCGGCCGCGCTGGCCTACGGCCTGGACAAGGGCGAGACCGAGCAGACGATCCTCGTCTTCGACCTCGGTGGTGGCACCTTCGACGTCTCCCTGCTGGAGATCGGCGAGGGCGTCATCGAGGTGAAGGCCACCGCCGGTGACAACCACCTCGGTGGTGACGACTGGGACGAGCGGGTCGTCAAGCACCTGGTGCAGACGTTCAACGCCCAGAACGGCATCGACCTGTCGAAGGACAAGCTGGCCATGCAGCGGCTCCGCGAGGCCGCCGAGAAGGCCAAGATCGAGCTGTCCGGCGCACAGTCGACCAACGTCAACCTGCCCTACATCACCGCCGGCGCCGAGGGCCCGCTGCACCTGGACGTCACCATCACCCGTGCGGAGTTCCAGCGGCTGACCCAGGACCTGCTCGAGCGCACCCGCGCGCCGTTCAACCAGGTCGTCCGGGACGCCGGCATCTCCGTGGGCCAGATCGACCACGTCGTCCTCGTCGGTGGCTCGACCCGCATGCCGGCCGTCACCGACCTGGTCCGCGAGCTGACCGGCGGCAAGGAGCCCAACAAGGGCGTCAACCCCGACGAGGTCGTCGCGGTCGGCGCCGCGCTGCAGGCCGGCGTCCTGCGCGGTGAGGTCAAGGACGTCCTGCTGCTCGACGTCACCCCGCTGTCCCTGGGCATCGAGACCAAGGGCGGCATCATGACCAAGCTCATCGAGCGCAACACCACGATCCCGACCAAGCGCTCGGAGATCTTCACGACGGCCGACGACAACCAGCCGTCCGTGCAGATCCAGGTCTTCCAGGGCGAGCGCGAGATGGCGGCCTACAACAAGAAGCTCGGCATGTTCGAGCTGACCGGTCTGCCGCCGGCGCCTCGCGGCGTCCCGCAGATCGAGGTCGGCTTCGACATCGACGCCAACGGCATCGTGCACGTCACCGCCAAGGACCTCGGCACGGGCAAGGAGCAGTCGATGACCATCACCGGTGGCTCGGCCCTCCCCAAGGACGACATCGAGCGGATGATGAAGGACGCCGAGGCGCACGCCGAGGAGGACAAGCGCCGCCGCGAGGAGGCCGAGACCCGCAACCTCGCCGAGTCGCTGCAGTACCAGACCGAGAAGTTCCTGGCCGAGAACGGTGACAAGATCCCGGCCGACAAGAAGGAGGAGCTCGGCGAGGCCCTCACCGAGCTGCGCTCGGCCCTCGGCGGCTCGGACATCGCGGCGATCAAGGCGGCCCAGGAGAAGGTCGCCCGGGTCTCCCAGGAGGTCGGCGGGGCGCTCTACGCCCAGCAGGCCGAGGCGGCGGGGGCCGGCGCGGCGGGTGCCGGTGCCGCCGGTGACGCCGGCACGCCCGGTGGTGCGACCGGTGCCACCGCGTCGGACGACGACGTGGTCGACGCCGAGATCATCGACGAGGACAACGACCGCCGATGACGGACAGGGAAGAGGAGCCGCGGGTCGTCATCCGCGACAAGCGGCGCATCGACCCGACCAGCGGCACCGTGCGGGTGCCGGCCGGTGAGCAACCGGCCGGCGCCCGCCCGGGCGTACACCCAGCAGGGGAGCAGATGAGCGAGCACGAGGCCACCGTCGACGGCGGACAGCCGACGGTGGTGGACGACGACCTGACCCGCCAGCTGGCGGAACGGACCGAGGACCTCCAGCGGGTCACCGCCGAGTACGCGAACTACCGGCGGCGGGTGGACCGGGACCGTCAGCTGGTGGTGGACCAGGCCGCCGAGCGGTTCGCCACCCAGCTGTTCCCGATCGTCGACGACATCGAGCGGGCCCGGGACCACGGCGACCTGACCGGCGCGTTCAAGGTCGTGGCCGACCGCGTCCTGGGGCTGCTCGACGGCCTGGGCGTCGAGGCCTTCGGCAGGGCCGGTGACCCGTTCGACCCGGCGCTGCACGAGGCGGTCATGCACGACACCTCGGCCGACGTCGACGTCCCGACCGCGACCACGGTGCTGCGGCAGGGTTTCCGCCGCGGCGACCGCGTGCTGCGGACGGCGATGGTCGCGGTCACCGACCCGGAGCACCCGGTCGCGGCCGCGTCCGCCGAGAGCACGACCGACGGGACCGCCCCCGCGCAGCCGGGCGAGGGCCCGGCGGCCGACTGAGCCGGAGAGGGGGCGCCCGATGAGCACCCGGGACTTCATCGAGAAGGACTACTACGCCGCTCTGGGCGTCGCCCAGGACGCCGACGCGGCGGCCATCAAGAAGGCCTACCGCCAGCTGGCCCGCGACCTGCACCCGGACAAGAACCCGGGCAACACGGACGCGGAGAACCGGTTCAAGGAGGTCTCCGAGGCCTACGACGTCCTCTCCGACCCCAAGCGGCGGGCCGAGTACGACGAGGCCCGCCGGCTGTTCGGGTCCGGAGGGGCGGGTGCGCAGGCCGGCTTCCCCGGCGGGTTCCCCGGTGGGGCCGGCGGCGGCCAGGCGTTCGACCTCGGCGACCTCTTCGGCGCCGCCGGCGGTGGACGCACCGGCGGGGCCGGCGGGCTCGGCGACCTGTTCGGTGGCCTCTTCGGGGGCGGCGGGGCCGGTGCCGGCTCGGCGCGGGCGCGCAGCCAGGCCGCGTCCGGCCCGGCCCGCGGACAGGACGTCGAGACCGAGGCGACCCTCTCGTTCGAGGAGGCCGTCCTCGGCGTGACCGTGCCGCTGCGGATGCAGAGCCCGGGCACCTGCCCGACCTGCCACGGCAGCGGCGCGCGGCCCGGCACCTCCCCGCACACCTGCCCGGTGTGCCAGGGCGCCGGGGTGACCAGCCGCAGCCAGGGGGCGTTCGCCTTCTCCGAGCCGTGCCGCAACTGCCGCGGCACCGGCCAGGTCGTCGACGACCCCTGCCCGACCTGCGCGGGCAACGGCGTCACCAACCAGACCCGCACGATCACCGTGCGGATCCCGGCCGGCGTCAAGGACGGCCAGCGCATCCGGCTGGCCGGCAAGGGCGCCCCCGGACGGCG
>DASQXT010000295.1:0-3231 GCA_035639575.1 Geodermatophilus sp. | reverse complement strand
CCCCGCCGGCGAGCAGCAGCACCACGTCGAGGACGGTCAGCAGCATGACCGCGGGGAACGCCAGCCGGCGGAACCGCCGGGTGGCCGCCAGCGCCGCGACGACGACGGCCGGCACCGCCAGTGCCAGCCCGGCCCACCCGGCCGCGGTCGGCGGCCCGTCCGGTCCGAGGACCAGCACCAGCGAGGCCACCCCCAGCACGACCGCCCCGGTGACGGCGGAGCCGCGCGGCCCGAGCCGGTGCGGCAGGCCGCGGACGCCGGTGGCCAGGTCGTCCTCCAGGTCCGGCGCGACGTTGGCCAGGTGTGCGGCGGCGCCCAGTGCCGCCCCGGCGGTGACCAGCCACCAGGGCGCCGCCGGCGCTCCCGGCGCCGCCGCCACCACCCCGGCCGGCAGTGCCCCGAAGCCGGTGACGTAGGGCAGGACGGAGACGGCGGTGCGCTTGAGCCCGGCGTTGTACGCCCAGCCGCTGGCGACCAGCACGAGCAGCAACGACCCGGGGACGGGGCCGAGCAGCAGCGACAGGACGACGGCCACCGCGGCCGACCCGACGGCCAGCGTGCGCAGCAGCGGAGGTGCCACGGCGCCCTGCACGACCGGCTTGTCGGTCCGCGCGACGGCCCGGTCACGGTCGGCGTCGAGCCAGTCGTTGCTCCACCCGATGGACGCCTGACCAGCGAGGACGGCGGCCGTCACGAGTGCCGCGCGTCCCGCGGGCACCCCGGCGGCCAGGGCGAGGAGGCCGGCCACGACGGTGACCGCGACCGCCGGCCCGGGGTGCGTGGCAGCGGCCAGCGCACGGGGGGTCGCCCCCGGTCCCACCCCTCGCGCACGCACACCGACCATGCTCCTGTCAACCCCTCCCGAGGACTCTCCCTGGCCGCTGACCTGCGGGTTTACGAACTCAGGCGGTCCCGTTCGTCAGTTTGCCGTGGTAACCTCGTGGACAGCGAAAGGGGTCACACACACATGGGCTTCACTGTCGGCGAGACCGTTGTCTACCCGCACCACGGGGCAGCGCTGATCGAGGCGATCGAGACGCGGGTCATCAAGGGCGAAGAGAAGGCCTACCTCGTGCTGAAGGTCGCCCAGGGCGACCTGACCGTGCGGGTGCCGGCTGACAACGCAGAGATCGTCGGCGTCCGTGACGTCGTCGGTCAGGACGGACTGAACCGGGTCTTCGAGGTGCTGCGCGCGCCGCACACCGAGGAGCCGACGAACTGGTCGCGTCGCTACAAGGCCAACCTCGAGAAGCTCGCCTCGGGTGACGTCAACAAGGTCGCCGAGGTCGTGCGCGACCTGTGGCGCCGCGACAAGGACCGCGGCCTCTCCGCCGGCGAGAAGCGCATGCTCTCCAAGGCGCGCCAGATCCTGGTGAGCGAGCTCGCGCTCGCCGAGGGCACCAACGAGGACAAGGCCGAGGTCCTCCTCGACGAGGTCCTCGCCAGCTGAGCTCGGCCTCCGAGCTCTCCCCGCACTCCCAGTCCACTCCCGTGCACGCTGTCGGCATCGTCGCAGCGGCCGGGAGTGGTCTGCGTCTGGGGGCGGATCGGCCCAAGGCGCTGGTCCCGCTGGCCGGGCGGCCGCTGGTCGCCTGGTCGGTCGACACCCTGCTCGGCGGCGGGGTGGCCGAGGTGGTGGTGGCCGTGCCGGCCCACGAGCTGGCCGCCTTCGCCGCCGTCCTGCCGCCGGAGGCGCGTGTGGTCGTCGGCGGCGCCACGCGCACGGCGTCGGTCCGGGCGGCCCTCGCCGCCGTGACCGGTCCCGGCCACCCCGCGCCCGATGCGGTCCTCGTGCACGACGCCGCCCGCCCGCTGACCCCGCCCGAGGTGGTGACCCGCGTGCTCGCCGCGCTGGCCGACGGGGCGCCGGCGGTCGTGCCGGTGCTGCCGGTCGTCGACACCACCGTGAGCGTCGACGGCGACGGCGTCGTGACCGGTGCCCTGCCGCGGGAGGTGCTGCGCCGGGTGCAGACCCCGCAGGGCTTCGCCGGTGCCGTTCTCGTCGACGCCTACGACCGGCTGCCCGACGGCGCCGAGCTCACCGACGACGCCGCCGTCGTGCGTGCAGCCGGGGTCCCGGTCGCGACGGTGGCCGGCGACGAGCGGGCCGCGAAGGTGACGGTGCCGCACGACCTGGTGCTGGCCGAGCTCCAGGTGCCGCGGTGAGCGAGCTGCCGCGGGTCGGCGTCGGGGTCGACGTCCACCCGGTCGAGACCGGCCGCACCTGCTGGCTGGCCGGGCTGGAGTGGCCCGGCGTCGACGGCTGCGCCGGGCACTCCGACGGCGACGTCGTGGCGCACGCCCTCACCGACGCCGTCCTGTCCGCCGCCGGTCTGGGCGACATCGGCGGCCTGCTCGGCACCGACGACCCCCGCTGGGCCGGCGCCCGGGGAGCCGCCGTCCTCGCCCACGTCCGAGAGGTCCTCGAGGCGGCCGGGTGGCAGGTCGGCAACGCCGCGGTCCAGCTGGTCGGCAACACCCCGAAGGTCGGCCCGCGCCGCGCGGAGGCCGAGCGGGTGCTCGGCGAGGCGCTGGGCGGCCCGGTGAGCGTCACGGCCACCACGACCGACGGGCTGGGGCTCACCGGGCGGGGCGAGGGCCGGGCGGCGATGGCGACGGCCCTGGTGGTCCGGACGACGCCCGCGGGCTCCGCGCCGAGCTGAGACCGCCCTCCGCGGACTCCGCGCCGCGCCGGTGCCGCGCTCCGTAGACTCCGCGCAGTGAGCCTCCGCCTGTACGACACGGCCGCCCGCGCGGTCCGCGACTTCACGCCCCTGCGTGCCGGGCAGGCCTCCGTCTACGTCTGCGGGCTCACCGTGCAGGGGCCGCCGCACGTGGGGCACGTGCGCTCGGCCCTGGCCTTCGACGTGCTGCGCCGCTGGCTCGCCCACAGCGGCCTCGAGGTCACCTACGTCCGCAACGTCACCGACATCGACGACAAGATCCTCGCGAAGGCGCAGGCCGCAGGCGTGCCGTGGTGGGCCTGGGCCTACACCAACGAGCTCGCGGTCACCCGCGCCTACGACGTCCTCGGCGTGCTGCCGCCGACCTACGAGCCGCGCGCCACCGGGCACGTCCCGGACATGGTGGCGCTCATGGAACGGCTCGTCGAGCGCGGCCACGCCTACGCGGTGGACGGCGACGTCTACTTCGACGTCCGCTCCTTCCCGGAGTACGGCGCGCTGACGCACCAGCGGGTGGAGGACCTGGAGCCGGCCGCGGACACCGACA
>DASQXT010000294.1:0-14487 GCA_035639575.1 Geodermatophilus sp. | reverse complement strand
ACCCTGCCACCAAGATCGGCCGTCCCCGGCAGGTCTACACCGGGGCCACCGAGCGCGCGTTCGTCCCGATCGACCAGCGCTGACGCCCGGCGGTCCCGTCCCGGGCACCGCCCTGAGCTCGTGGAGGGTGGGGAGGACGGGGTCCTCTCTCCAGGCCGCCGAGGTCCCGTCGTCCGCCCCCGGACGACGGGACCTCGGCGTCTGGGGCAGCATGGGGCCGCCACGTCCGTCCGCACGACCGTCCCCGGAGGGAGTCCCATGGGCGAGTCCCCACCCGAGGACGAGCTGGTGCTGCCCCCGGTACCGCTCGCGACCGGCGCATCGGTGCGCGTCAGTGGCACGGGCCGCCGGGTGAGCCGGGTGGAGCTGGTGGTCACCACCGAGGACGGCGAGGAGCTGCGCATCCCGCTCGAGCACCACCACGGCGCCTGGTGGCCACCGGCCGAGCGCACCGCACCGCCGGCGGGCGTGTACGCCGATCGGGTGCCACCTGCGGATCACCCTCCCCCGGAGGGGTGAGACCGCCTCCCCCTGCCTCCGGCGACTCCCCCGTCCCGTCGATACGAGGTCTGAGCGCACCGCGGGACCCCGCGGAGCCGGCCACGCAGGACGAGACAGCCGGGGGGACCCGCAGTGCCCGCACCACGCACGTCGGCCCCTCGCACCACCGCCCGTCCGACCGCCGCCCGGCCCGCTGCCGGCCGGGGCGCCGCCCCCCGCACCGGCACCCGTCCTCCCGGCAGCCGGACCGCCGCCGGCCGCAGCACCGGCCGCCCACCGCTGACCCCGCAGGAGGCGCAGGCGCTGCGCGCCGTCCTCGCCGCCCGCGCCGCCGCGGCCCCGGGCGGCGCTGCGCCGACCCGCCGTACCGCCTCCTCCGGCCGTTCCACCACCGCTCGCCGTCCGGCCCCCGACACCCGGGGCCGCACGAGCCCCGAGCGGCGGCGCACGCCCTCGGGCCGCAGGGTGCCGGCCCGGCGCTGGCTGCCCGCAGCCGACGGCCGCCGCTGGCGGGCGCGCCTGTCGCTGGCCGCCCTCGGCCTCGTGCTGCCGGTGCTGGCCGGCCTGGTGGCCCCCGGCACCCAGGTGCCCGGGACCGCCGCCGAGCCGACCGACGCCACGGGCCTGGCGCTCGCCGCGCAGAGCACGATGCTCGACGCCGCCACCCGCTACCGCGGCCTGGAGCAGTCCGTCGCCGCCCGGCAGGCGGAGCTGGCGGCGGCCCGCGCCGCGGAGCAGTCCGCGCAGCAGCAGGTGGGCGCCACGCGCGCGACCGTGGGCACGGGCGCCGCCGCGCTCTACCGGTCGCCGGTCGAGGCGCGCACCCCGCTGCTGGCGCTCGACGTCCACGCGGCCGACACCACCCCCGACGTCCTCCACCTGACCGCGATCGCCGAGCGCGCCGCGCAGGACCTCGAGGCCGACGTCGTCCGGGCCGAGCGCGCCGTGGTCGACCTGACGCTGGCCACCCGCCGCGTGGCGGTGGCCGAGGCCGCCCTGGCGACCGTGCAGGCGCAGGCCGCCGCCGTCCTGGACGAGGTGCGCGCGGAGGTCGGCGGGCTGCGGACCGACGTGGCCGCCCAGCTGGCCGCGCTGGGCACCGGCCGGGCCGCGGCCGCCCAGCAGGAGGTCAACCAGCGCGCGCTGCGCCGCTGGCAGGACCACCTCACCGAGCTGGCGCTGGCCGGCATCGTGCCGCCGCCCGCGGCCGCCCTCACCGACCCGACGGCGCTGCCGGCGGGTCTGTCCCCCGCGCTCGACGGCGTCGGGCAGCCCGTCCCGGGCGTCGCCTGGGCCGTGGCCGGCAACCGCCCGGTCACCGTGCTGCCGGCCGAGACGGTGGCCGCGGTCAGCTCCGCGCTGGCTCAGCTGGGCAGGCCGTACGTGCCCGGGGGCACCGGTCCGGACGCCTACGACTGCGGTGGCCTGACGGCCACCTCCTGGCTGCTGGCCGGCTACGCGATCCCGACCGCCTCGGGCGACCAGTGGACGCACGGCGCCGCCGTCCCGCTCGCGCAGCTGCAGGTCGGCGACCTCGTCTTCGCCGACGGTGGCAGCGACGTGGGCATCTACCTCGGCGAGGGCCAGGTCGTGGCCGCGTCGGCCGCCGGCTACCAGGTCGGCGTCCGCCCGCTCGCCGACGGCGTCGCCGCGGTGCGGGTCACCCTGCCCGCCCCGGCGCAGCCCAACGCCCCACTGCCGCTCGGCACCGCCGGCCGCGGTGCGTGCGGCGCCCCGCCCGCGCCGGTCGGCCCGGTGAGCCCCGCCTGGGGTGGCTGGGCGAACGGCCGGATCCCGACCACCGCCCTGTGCCCGATCGGCCGCGGCCACGCCCTGCGCTGCGACGCCGCGGCCGGCTACGCGGCCCTGGCCGACGCCTACCGTGCGGCCTTCGGCAGCCCGCTGTGCATCACCGACTCGTACCGGTCGCTGGCCGTGCAGGTCACCGCCTTCCGCGCCAAGCCGGCGCTCGCCGCGGTGCCCGGGACGTCGAACCACGGGTGGGCGCTGGCGGTCGACCTCTGCGGCGGCATCAACGTCGCCGGCACCGCGCAGTCGGCCTGGATGGCGGCCAACGCCGGCCGGTTCGGCTTCGTGCAGCCGGACTGGGCGCGGCAGGGCGGCGAGAAGCCGGAGCCGTGGCACTGGGAGTTCGGCCACCTGGCCTGAGAGGACCCCGTCCGCCGCTCCAAGAGGACTCCGCGGAGCAGCCGTTCCATACGTCACCAGGCTCGCGGACCGACCCCTGAACGGCAGCTGTACCAGGAGGAGACCCCCGGCGACCTCAGGCGCTGCTCACAGGAGAAAGCAGCGTCTGAGGTCACGGGAGGAGATCCCTGGTCCCTGCCACGGGGCGTCCGGTGGCCGGCGGGGCGCCGCCACCCCAGCGATCGGGGCGGCCCGTCCCCGGTTGCGCCGCGAGTGTGCGAGAGGTGGGGAGAACGGGGTCCTTCGTCAGATCCAGCGCAGGCGCGCGACCTGTCGCCAGGGCAGGCGCTGGCAGGCCTCGCCGGTCTCCCCCGCGAGACGTGCGGCGACGGGGGCCCCGGCACAGGCCAGCGGCGAGTGCGGCGTGACGACGACGTGCGGGTCGTGCAGCTCCAGCCCGGCCTCGGCGATGCGGTCGAGGAGCAGCTGCGGCGCGGCCAGCACGGCGGAGGCCATCGTCGGCACCTCGGGGTGCGCCCACAGAGCCACCGGGCCCTCCACCCGGAGCTCACCGCCGACGGTGGCGGCGCGCTCTCCGGCGCCGACGCGCACCCGCTCGACGGCACGCCGGTCCAGGCCGGACGACGGCGTCCACGGCAGCGCGCGGTCCCCCCGGCGGACGACGACCCGCCAGCCGACCGCGGTCTCGGTGCGGTCGGTCCAGTCGAGCACCGCGACGCCGGTCTCGGCGGCCACCGCGTCGGGGACCGGCCGGTCGTGCACCCACGCCGTCAGCGCGGCGGCGAGCTCCTCGGGGGTCGAGCCGACGCGGGCGTCGGTCATGTCCTCGGCCAGGTCGCGCAGCGGCGTGCGCACCCGGCGCTCGTCTTCCTCCAGGACCACGACCGGGCCGTCGGCGCGGTCGTCGGTGAACGTGATGCGCAGTCGCTCGGTGGCCAGTTCGGGCAGCACCTCGTCGGCCGTCCGCCGCAGGTCGGCGACCGTCACGGGGACCGAGCGCAACCGCTGCAGGAGCCCGGAGCCGGCGAACAGGCCCCCGCTCACGGGCGGTCCTGGCACAGCGCGGTGCGCAGCGCCGGTGCGAGCTCGGGGAGGGTCAGCACGCTGGAGAGCTCCCGGTTGGACAGCCGCACCGGCAGGACGTCGGCGCCCCAGCCGGTCACGCGGCGCACGCGGGCCGCGGACGCGGGCCACACGGCGTCGCGCGCCGCGGCCACGTGCAGCTCGGTCAGCACGTCGGTGAGGTGGATGGCGGCCACCGGGTGCAGCGCCTCGTCCGCGAGGGCGGTGCGCACGAGCGCGGCCAGCTGCTCGCGCTGGGCGGCGGTCAGCCAGTGCGGGACCAGGACGTCGGGCGCGGGGCCGCCCGCGGCGAGAGCGCTCATCGCGCACCCCCCGCGGCCCGGGCGAGCCCTGGACCGCGGTGGCGGTGGGCTCCCCTGCGCTCTCTCACACCGGAGATATCGGCAGGCCGGCGCGGCGTTCGACCCGGATCCACCCGAATTCCAGCGAATGCGGGGATCAGTCCGCGAGCTCGGCCAGGTGCGTCCTGAGCGCCCGCTCGACACGGTCGGCGTGCACGTTCATGTTGCGCACGGAGGTCCCCAGGTCGGCCGACAGCTGCGTCTTGGTCCGACCGCCCCAGGTGGTCAGGTACCACGTCGCCCAGCCCAGGACGTTGGGCTGACCGGCCCGCTGGTCGGGCCGCGCGTCGGGGTCCGGCGCGCACGCCGCGGTGAGCGCGTGCGACAGCAGGGTCTGCTCGGCCTCCCCCATGATTTCGTCCGGCGCCTCGTGCGTGTCCGGCAGCATGATCTCGGTGCCGTCCGGGCCGACGCCGTCCAGGGACTGCAGGTTGCGCAGCCCGTTGAGGGTCGCCACCGTCTGCGAGTTGCGGCGCAGCGTCGCCACGCTCTGCCCCATGTAGGCGGCCAGCTCCTTCTCGCTGGGCCGCCGCTGGTGCTCGGCGAGGAAGGCGGCGACCGCCTTCTGCTGCTTGTTCTCGGTGTCGGCGGCGGTGCGGCCGTGGGCGTTGCGGCCCAGGTCGTGCACCCACTTCGACAGCTGGGTGGCGAGGAAGGCGCCGAAGGGCACGCCCTTGCCCTCGTCGAACTGGCCGACGGCCTTGAGGATCCACTCGCTCACCTGCTGGGTGAGGTCGTCGGGGTCGGGCACGTGCAACCGCAGCGTGCTGGAGTTGCGCTGCAGCCGCTTGAGGCTGACCGGGAGGTAGTGCCGGCACAGCTCGTCGAGGAAGGCCGGCGGCAGGTCGCGCGGCGCGCGGCGGCGGACGTCGGTCTCCGCGCGCAGCCCGACGGTCCCCGTCCCCCGCCCGGCGCACCAGGCCCTGACCCAGTCGGCGAGCACGGAGGCGGTGCCGCAGGCGCCGTCGACGCGGTACAGCCCCTCGCCCTGGTCGTAGCTGACCGTCACGCCGTCGGGCAGCTCGCGGCGGAGCTCCTCGAGGGGCAGCTCGCGGTCGGTCCGGAAGTGCACCCGGTCGCGGGCCGTGATGGGCGCGAGCGCCCAGCCCTCGGCCTCGGGGATGCCGCCGAAGACCAGCGGCTCGCGCGGGCGGGCAGGGGTGGTGTCGGCGGCGGGGCTGGCAGGGAGGTGGTTCACCGGGACTCCTCGGCGCTGTGGGGAAGACGGCGGCCGCCCTGCAGGGGCCCGCCGCCGGCCCCGTCCAGGGCACCGCCCCGAGCCTGCGAGGGGTGGGAGGACGGGGTCGTTGTCGGTGGGGCAGGGGGTCCTTCTCCGGGCGGCCGGACGACGGCGCCCGGGAGTGCGCTAGGCCGGGATCGTCTCGACCGCGGCGGGCTGGCGGGGCGCGGGGACGACGGCCTCGGTCGCCGGGCCGGCCGCGAGACGTGCCATGAGGTCGATCGCGGCGGCGCGCTCGGCCTCGCCCGGCTCCACGGTGTAGACCGGCATGTGGTCGTACAGCGTGGTGAACACCGAGCTGACGAACGCGTAGGCGGCCTGCGCCTGCGGCGAGAAGCGGGCGACGGCGGCCCGCGGGCCGAGCTCGACGCCGACGGTCACGCGCACGACGCGGTCGTCCTTGCTCAGGCCGGTCAGCGTGAAGGACACCTCGGGGTGCGCGCCGGCCAGCTCGGCCAGCGCCGCGAGGCACCGGCGAGCGGACCCGCGGCGCGGCCGCAGCTGCACGTGCACGACGACGGTGTCGGACTCCGCGCCGGAGCCGACGACCGCGGCGACCGGGTCGCCGGACTCAGTGATAACGCTGTGCTGCATCGTGATCGCCCCCTGTGACGTGCTTGGGGCAACTCTCGCGCATCCACGAGCCGGCGACCGGCACAACTCTCGCTGTGCCATACGCAATGTCAGGGCATCTCTTCGGCAGGTCTTGCCCGTGTCGATGGACCGCCCGACCTCCCCGATGCGGTGGTCAGCAGGAGTCCACAAGAGCCAGGGGCCGTGCCCCGGCCAGTTCTGTCAGCCGGCCGAGCCCTCCGTGACCTGCCCGTGACCGGCAGGGGCGGCTGCGGCGGGCTGGACCGCCGGCTCGGCGCCGGGGCCGTCCTGGGCGGCCGGCTCCGCCGTCTCGGCGGGAGCAGTCGCGGGGGCGAAGGCGGCGAGCGCGCCAAGGGTGTCGGCGGTGACCTGCGCCGCGAGCAGGTTGGCCTCGGCGATCTGCCGGTAGACCTCCTCGCGGTGGATGGCCACCTCCCGCGGGGCCTTGAAGCCGAGGCGGACGGTGCCGCCACGGACCTCGACGACGTGGACCTCGATGTCGTCGCCGATGCGGATCGTCTCGCCGACGCTGCGGGTGAGTGTGAGCACGAGGAACCCCTCCATGGGTGTGTGGTGGCCGTCCGTGGCTGGGCGGCCCTGGACCGGACCGCCTGGGTGGTTATCGGCGCAGGGGGCGCCGGATGGGATGCGATCCGTCGAGCAGCACGACCTGCGCGGAGCGCCAGTTGGCCGGGTTGACCACCAGCGGGGCCCGCAGATTGGCCGTGGCCGCGGCCGGGCCCTCGGCCGGCACGGTCACCAGGCAGTACAGCCGGGCCTGCGCCGGGTCGTCGAGCGCCAGGTCCGCGCAGACGGCCGGGGGCAGGGCCGGGGCGTAGTCCGGGAAGTACCTGCCCGGGTCGACGGCGAGGAAGCGCGGGCCCTCCGGCGCCATCGACTGCAACCAGAACAACCGGCCGTCGCCGTCGGCGGTGACCAGCACGTAGTCGCGGTGACCCGGGAAGCCCGGCAGCGCCTCGGTCATCGAGAGCAGGGGCAGGGTCGCGACGGCCGAGAGCGTCATCGCAGGAAGTCCACGAGCGTCGGCTGGATCACCTGGGCGGTGGCCTGCAGCGCCGCCTTGTACCCGACCTCGGTCTGGTTGAGCTCCATGATCGTCTTGGCCAGGTCGATGTCCTCGACGTCCACGAGCTGCGAGGCCAGGGTCAGCTGCAGGTCGGTGTTGACCTGGCCGGCGGCCTCCATGCGGGCCGAGCGGGCGCCGACGGAGGCGGCGGCCCCGAGCAGCCGCTCGAGCGCCACGTCGAGCTTCTCGAGGTCGGCCGACAGCGCGTCGGGGGCGCTCTCGACATCGGTGGCGATCTTCCCGACGAGCCCGAAGAGGTCGGGCTCACCGGCGCTCGGCACACCGAAGACCTCGTGCCCGGTGACGTCGATGCGGATCCGGTCGGTGTTCGACACCCGCCGGGTGATCCCCTCCCCCACGGGCGGCGCGCCGACGTAGGTGCCGTCGGCGGCGTACGCCGTCGAGCCCTGGGTGACGCCGCCGAAGAGCGCGCGGTCGTTGACGCTGGAGTTGGCCACACCGAGCAGACTCTCGCGCAGGGCCGCGACCTCGACAGCGATGGCCTTCTGCGAGCTGGTCGACGTCGCGCCCTCGTTCATGGCCTTGACGGTCAGCGCACGGACCCGCTGCACCTGGTTGATGGCCGTGTTCAGCGCGGTGTCGGTCGCGTCGAGCCAGCTCTGCCCGTCGGAGATGTTCTTCTCGAACTGCTGGACGGCGCTCTGGTCCTGCCGGATCTGCAGCGCCTTGTTGGTGCCGGTCGGCGAGTCCGACGGGGCGCTGATCAGCTTCCCGGAGGTCAGCTGCTGCTGCAGCTTGGCCACCGACGAGAGGTTGGTGTTCAGGCCGAGGAGCGCGGTCTGGGTGACGGCCCGGTGGGTGATCCGCATCAGGTCACCGACCCACGAGGCCGGTGCGGTTGATCAGGGTGTCCAGCGCCTCGTCGACCGCGGTCACCATGCGGGCGGCCGCGCTGTAGGCGTGCTGGAAGGACAGCATGTTGGTCATCTCCTCGTCGAGGTCGACACCGGACACGGACTCGCGGGCGGCGTCCACCTGGGTGGAGACCGCCTTCTGGACCGTCAGGTCCCGGCTGGCGACCGAGGCCTCGACGCCGAGGGTGACGACGAGCGCCCGGTAGGTGGCGTCGACACCGCCGTCCTCGAGGCTCAGGTCGAAGAACGCGTCGGCGTTCCCGCCGTCCGCCGAGGGCTGCCCCAGGGCGCCGGGAGGGGTCTTGGCCGCGGCGATGAGCTCGGGCCTGGTGACGCGGAGGCTGATGGTGCCGGCGTCGACGTTGGTGAGGTCGACGACGGGGTTGCCCGAGCCGTCGTCCATCAGCGGCTCGGCCGCCCCGGACGCGCCGGAGACGTCGTAGCCCCGGGCCTGGACGGCGTTGACCTTGCTGACCAGGTCGCGGGCCAGCCCGTCGAGCGCCCGGCGGTAGCTCGGGAGGGTCGTCGTCAGTACGCTCAGCTGACCGCCGGCGGTACCGCCGACCGCCAGCGTCGTGCCCCCCGGGGCCGTGACCAACCGCGGGTCGTTCCCGGTGCCGATCGTGCCGGGGTCGTCGACCCCGGCCACGCGCACGCCGAGGGCCGACGAGCCCGCGACCAGCGTCGTGCCGCCGACGAGGACGTCGACCATGCCGTCGTCCGCGGGCACCGAGGTGGCACCGACCTTCCCGGACAGCTGCATGACCAGCAGGTCGCGGCGGTCGGAGAGCTCGTTGGTGGGCAGCCCCGACCGGGTGGCCTGGCGGATCTGGTTGTTGAGGTCGGCGATGGACGACGCCGTCGTGTTCACCTCGGTGGCCAGGGCCACGACGTTGTCGCGGGTCTGCTGCCACTGCTCGTCGAGGGCGGCGCGCGTGGTCCGCATCCCCGAGGCCAGGACGTCCAGCGACTCCAGCACCTGGCTGCGGGCGGCCGGCTCGGTGGGGTCCGTGGAGTTGGCCAGCGCGCTGAAGCTCTTCCAGACGTCGTCGAGCATGCTGCGGATCCCGGTGTCGCCCGGCTCCCGGAACGCCGCCTCGACCTGGGCCAGCGCCTCGGTGGAGACGGTCAGCTGCGCGGCGCGCGCCGTCTCGACCTGGCCGCGCCGCTCCAGGAACACGTCTCGGATGCGGTTGACCTGGCTGGCGTCCACGCCGTTGCCGACCGGGCTGCTCACCGAGTGGATCGCCGGGACGGCGGTGCCGCCCATGGCGCGCAGCTCGACGCGCTGCCGCGAGTAGCCGTCGGTGTTGACGTTGGCGATGTTCTGGCCGGTGACGTCCAGCCCGCGCTGCGAGGCCCACAGCGCCGTCCGGGCCGTGTTCAGCCCGCCGAAGGTGGAACTCACAGGGCACCGTCCAGGGTGACCGCGCGGTGCGCGCGCTCGTCGCTGCGGCCGGTCGAGCCGTAGGTGCCGGCCGACGGCGCCTTGACCGACAGCAGGGCGTCGCCGATGGCGGACAGGCCGCCCTCGATCAGCTCGCGGTTGGTGTCGGCCAGCCCGCGCAGTTCCGTCACGAGCACCAACAGCGTCTCGTGGTGCTTGGCGTACAGGTCGTTCCACGGGGCCGGCGCGGCATCGGCGAGCTTGCGCAGCGAGGGGTTGACGCCCACGCCCAGCCGCTCGGCGAGCACCTCGGTCGCGGCCGCCCGCTCGACCTCCAGGGTGCGCAGCTGGTCGAGCACGACCTCGATCTCGTGCGCGATCCGCGACAGCCAGCGGGTCTTGCCCGCGACGATCAGGTACTGCTTCTCCTCCGCCTTGAACAGCAGCAGGTCCAGCAGCTCCTGCTCGCGCCACAGCAACGTCGACAGGTGCTGGTAGTCCACGCCCCCACCGTCCTTCCGCTCTCCCCGCGGCAGGCGTCGGTGCTGCCGGCGGGTTCTCAGGAGCAGCTTCGGCATCCCCCGGGGCGCCTTGAGTCGAGGCACTCAAGTCCGGACGGGTCGGTGCCGATCAGGGGGTGCCGACCGGGTTCGGGCCTGCCGAGAAGGGGGACGTGAGCCCATCGCGTGCCCAGGCGACCGTGCGGTCCCGTACCTCTGCCTCGCGCCACCCCGTCGCCCCGGCCGCCGGCGTCCCCGCCCGGCCGGTGCCGACGGGGGACACCACTCCGAGGGACGTCGACGCCCTGGTGACCGAGCACCTGCCGCTGGCCGCCTTCGCGGTCAACGCGGTGGCCTCGCGGATCTCGCTGCCGGCGCACGTCAGCCGCGAGGACCTGCTGTCCTGCGCCCGGGTGGCGCTGGTCGAGGTGGCGCGGCGGTTCGACCCGTCCGCGGGCGCCTCGTTCGCGACCTACGCGCTGGCCCGGCTGCAGGGCGCCGTCCTGGACGAGCTGCGCTCCGGCGACTGGGCCAGCCGCTCGGTGCGGGCCGCCGCCCGGCGCACCGACGCCGCGGCCGATGCGCTGGCCATCCAGCTGGGCCGCCCGCCGACGCGCGAGGAACTCGCCGCCAGTCTCGGCATGGCGACCAGCGACCTGGACTCGCTGCAGGTCGACGTCCACCGCGCCGTCATGGTGAGCATCGACGCCGAGACCGGCCCGGACGGCACCTCCCTCGACCTCCCCGACACCGGGGAGTCGCCGGAGCGGGCCCTGCTGCGCAGCGAGCGGTCCCGGTACCTGCACGAGGCGATCCGCCAGCTGCCCGACCGGCTCGACGAGGTCGTGGAGCGCAACTTCTTCGGGGGCGAGTCGCTCACCGACATCGCCGCCGACCTCGGCGTCACGCTCTCCCGCGTCTCGCAGATGCGCGCCCGCGCGCTGACCCTGCTGCACGCGGCGATGAGCGAGGTGTGGGAGGGCAGGGTCGTGCCGGCCGACGGCGGGGTGCGCGCCCGCAACCAGCAGCGCACCTACGTCGACCGGGTGGCCGGCCGCAACGCCCCGCCGCTCGCGGCCCCTCCGCTGCCCACCTCCCGTCCCTCGGCCGTCCCGCCGCGCCGCAACCCGTGGGTGACGGCGACCGACCGGAGCGCCTGAGCCCGGCCCCACCGGAACGTCGGAGCGCCCCGGGTCCTCGACGAGGACCCGGGGCGCTCTGCGTTCGGCGGGTGGCCCCGGACGGGGCCCTGCTTCAGGCCCCGATGCGGTCGGCGCGGGAGCGCTTCTCGCGTGCGGTGCGCCAGGCGGTGGCCCACAGCTCCGCCGTGTGCTCGGTGAGGTGCCGGGCCAGCACCTGCTCGCGGTTGGCCGCGGCCTGCTCGCGACGCCAGTCGGCGTCCTCGACGGCGCGGGTGAGCGCCGCGGCCCAGTCCCGGGGGCGCTTGGCACGGAAGCCGAGGCCCAGCCGCTCGTACTCGGCACTCGGCGAACGGACGGCGAAGACCCCGCGCGCGGAGTACTCGAGCACCTTCAGCCAGCTCTTGCAGTTGTTGAAGGTGTCGATGCGCAGGGGTGCGACGCCGATGTCGAAGCGCTCACCGATCGCGGCGGCGTAACCGTCGACGTCCATGATCCAGGGGATCTCGACCGGGTCCTCGGCCAGCCGCAGCATCTCGCGCGCGTTCTCGCCCTGCCCGAGGATCGTGAACCGGCTCCGGCCGCGGGTGCGGTCCAGCGCCTGCGGCAGTCCGCTCCCCATCTCCTGCAGGTCGTAGGGGTGGGTGCCGACCGTGCCGGTCCAGCCGATGGTCACCTGCTCCGGCTCGCGCTCGTAGGCGGGCGGCAGCTCCGCGATCCGGCGCGGGATCGCGTTGGGCACCATCATCCCGTGCCCGCGGGCCCCGTACAGGGCCAGCAGGTTCGGGGTGGACACCGTCACGAAGTCCGCCTCCCGGACGCACTGTTCGGCGATCCGCCCGATGCCCTTCCGGATGAGGGCGTCGTGCCCCTGGTGGCCGGGCGGGAGCGCGGTCAGGTGGTCGTCGACCTCGACGACCACGGCGACGCCCTGGGCCTGCAGCAGCCGCAGGCAGTCGAGCATCTCCAGGGTCTTGGGCAGCTGCAGGACGACGACGTCGGCGCCCTGGGCGTCGACCTCGCGGACGCGGAGCGGGGCCGCCGGGTTGTCCGGGTCGGGGGCCATGACGGTCTTGAGGCCGTGCTGGACGGTCACCTCCACCCCGAGCCCGGCCTCGGTGACCGCCCGCGCCGGCTCGGCGATCCGGTGGAACAGCGACCCGGTGAACATCGTGTGGGACAACAGCACGTTCATGGCAGCAGACGTCCTCACGGCGCTCGGGGAGCGAGCGCCAGCTACGTCGCCCGGGCCGCAGGCGCCGGACGGGGGATCTGGTCGGGCGAGGACGTCGCAGGAGGCGACTCCTCAGCCGGGCCACCCTGACCGGCGGCGCCGGGCCGACCAGCGGTGACACGCCGCGCCGGCACCCCCGGTCGCCACACCCGTCCATCCCGCCCCGCGGACCGCAGGGCGGCGCGCAGAAAAAATCCCGGTTCGCCTCAAGATCCTCCGCGGCCGCGCCGAAACCACTCGTGCAAGGCCGCAGCACGGATGCAGCGGTTTCCGGATACGACCCGATTCCAAGGAGGAACACCATGGGTCTGCGCGTCAACAACAACATCGCCGCGTTCAACGCCTACCGCAACCTGAACGTGACCGATGGTGCGATGGGCAAGTCGCTGGAGAAGCTGTCCAGCGGTCTGCGCATCAACCGGGCCGCCGACGACGCCGCCGGCCTGGCCATCTCGGAGGGCCTGCGCTCGCAGATCGGTGGCCTCAAGGTCGCCGTCCGCAACGCGCAGGACGGCATCTCCGTCGTGCAGACGGCGGAAGGTGCGCTCACCGAGACGCACTCCATCCTCCAGCGCATGCGGGACCTCGCGGTGCAGGCGTCCAACGACGGTGCCCTGACGAACACCGACAAGGCCAAGGCCGACGAGGAGTACCAGGCTCTCGCCAAGGAGCTGGACGACATCGCCAGCAAGACCACCTTCAACGGCACCAACCTGCTCAGCGGCGGCTACACGTCGAAGCAGTTCCAGGTCGGGGCCAACGCCGGTGAGACGCTGTCGGTGTCGATCGGCAACATGGCGGCCAGCGGCACGGGCTCGCTGTTCGGTGCCACCGGTGCCGGCAACATCTCGTCCGCCGCCACCGCCAGCGCCGCGATCACCGCCGTCGCCAGCGCCATCGGGACGGTCTCCACCGAGCGCGCCAAGCTGGGTGCGGTGCAGAACCGGCTCGAGCACAAGATCAACAACCTGAACGCCACCGTCGAGAACCTCACCGCGTCGGAGAGCCGCATCCGCGACACCGACATGGCCGAGGAGATGGTGTCCTTCACCCGGTCGCAGATCCTGTCGCAGGCCGGTACGGCGATGTTGGCCCAGGCGAACCAGAGCTCGCAGGGCGTCCTGCAGCTCCTCCGGTGACCTCGGTCGCCGAGCGCCTGGACGACTGACACCACCCGGTGAGGGGGGAGGCCCAGCCTCCCCCCTCACTGGCGTCCCCACCCCTGACCCCGCCTGGAGGAACCCATGGTCAGCCTGAGCGTCGACGGCCTGATCTCCGGCCTGGACACCACGTCCCTCGTCTCCCAGCTCGTCGCCGCCGAGGCGCTGCCGCAGACCCGGCTGAAGAACCAGATGAGCGCGGCGCAGGACGCGGCCGACGCCTACCGCGAGGTGAACACCAAGGTCGACGCCGTGCGCACCGCCGCCGCGGCCCTCAGCGCCCAGGGCCTCGCGGCGGCCCGGAACGCGACCAGCAGCACCACGTCGGTGACCGCGAGCGCCACGACGACCGCCGTTCCCGGCAGCCGGCTGAGCTTCACGGTCACGTCCCTCGCCTCGACGGCCGGCTACGTCAGCGGCGTCAGCTGGGCCTCCACGAGCGCCGACGTCAGCAAGCCCATCGGCCCCGACAGCAGCACTCCCGGGCCGTCGCCGTGGCCGCTGACGATCAGCCGGCCGGACGGCACCTCGACGGCCGTGCAACCCCCGGCCGGCTCGACGCTCGCCCAGACCGTCAGCTACATCAACGGCCTCAAGGACCTCGGCGTCCGCGCCACCGCGGTGAACACCGGCAACGGGTACCGCCTCCAGCTGACCAGCACCACCTCCGGCGCGGACGGCCACTTCGACGTGGCGACCACGGCGGGGACCGCCTTCACCCAGACCTCGTTCGCGACGAACGCGGTGCTGGACCTGGGAGGCGTCGAGGTCTCGTCGTCCACCAACACCTTCGAGGACCTGATGACCGGGGTGTCGGTCACGGTCACCGAGAAGGGTGCTGCTGTCGTCGAGGTGACCGAGGACCCGAAGTCCGTCGCCGCCAAGGTGAAGACGCTCGTCGACGCGGTGAACTCAGCGCTCGACATGATCAAGAAGCACGGCAACGCCGAGAAGGGCAGCACCGCCGCCCTCAAGGGCGACTCCGAGCTGCGCACCCTCACCAGCCAGCTGCTGCAGACGATGTCCGACGCCGTGAGCGGCGCGGGCTCCCCCGGCCTCGTCGGCATCGACCTGACCCGTGAGGGCACGGTGAAGTTCACCGAGGCGACGTTCCTCGCCACGCTGGCCTCGGACCCCGGGACCGTGCAACGGATGTTCGCCGGCGCGCCGGCGGTCG
>DASQXT010000293.1:0-17563 GCA_035639575.1 Geodermatophilus sp. | reverse complement strand
CCCCGACCGAGGGGACGCCGGAGTCCCGCGAGGACGACGACGTCCTCCAGTTCGCGTACTGAGTCCTCGTCCACCCACCCACCCCCAGGAGCCCACCGTGGACCTGCAGACCCTGTGGTTCGCCGCCGTCGCGCTGCTGTGGACCGGCTTCCTGCTGCTCGAGGGCTTCGACTTCGGCGTCGCCGCGCTGCTGCCGGTGCTCGGCCGCCGCCCGGCCGAGCGGCACCTGATGCTGCGCACCATCGGCCCGCTCTGGGACGGCAACGAGGTCTGGCTGATCACCGCCGTCGGCGCGGTGTTCGCCGCCTTCCCCGGCTGGTACGCCACCTGGCTGCCGGCGCTGTACCTGCCCTTCGTGCTGGTGCTGTTCGGCCTGATCGTCCGGGCGGTCGCCTTCGAGTGGCGGCACTCCCACCACACCGACGCGTGGGACACGACCTGGACGCGGGTGATCACCGCCGGCTCGCTCGTCGCCGCGGCCGGCATCGGCGCCGCGCTCGGGGCCACCACCCTGGGCCTGCCGATCGACGCCGAGGGCGACCGGGTCGGCGGGGCGTTCTCCGGGCTGGGCTGGTCGGCGCTGCTCGGCGCGGTCGCCGTCCTGGCCTTCTCGGTGGTGCACGGCGCGGTGTTCCTGTCGCTGAAGACCGACGGTCCGCTGCGGGCCGCCGCCCGGCGCTTCGCGCTGCGGTGGTCGCCGGTGGCCGCGCTGCCGCTGCTGGCCTGGGCCGGCCTGGTGCACCTGCGGTACGGCACGCCGGTCACCGGGGCGCTGTGGCTGGTCGCCGCGCTCGCCGTCCTGGTCGCCTGGGCCCGGCTGCGGGTCGGCCGCGAGGGTCAGGCCTTCGCCGCGTGGGGCGCGATGCTGGCCGCGGCCGCCGCGACGCTGTTCGGCGCCGCGTACCCGGTCGTCGTCCCCTCGACGATCGACCCGGCCTTCGACGTGACGGTCGCCGACGCCTCGGTCAGCGACTACACGCTCACGGTGATGACCTGGGCCGCCGGGATCGGACTGCCCGTCGTGCTCGGCTACCAGGCGTGGACCTACTGGGTGTTCCGCAAGCGGCTCGCCGCCGAGCCGCAGCACGACGAGCCCGCCGGCGCGCACGCGTGAGGTCGGACCGGGGGCCGCTCGGCCCGCTGGCCGGCGTGCCGGGCGTGACCGGGGCGCTGGTGCGTGCCGCCCTCGCGGCGCTCGGCCAGGTCGCCGGGCTGGTGCTGCTGGCGGCCGGGCTGGCGCACGCGGTGGCCCGCGCGGCCGGTCCGGACGACGGCGCGCTGACCGGCCCGCTGCTGCTCGCCGCCGCGGGCGTGGCGCTGCGCGCGGTGGCCGGCTGGGCCGGTGAGCTGACGGCCGCGCGGGACGCCCGGCGCGCCGAGGAGCAGCTGCGCACCGCACTGACCGCCCGGCTCGCCGCCTCCCCCGCCGCGGTCGCCGCGGCCGGCGGCCCCGGTCCGGCGGCGCTGCTGGCCACCACCCGGCTGGCCGAGCTCGGGCCGGCGCTGGCGACCCGCCTCCCCGCGCTGGCGCAGGCGCTGGTCGTGCCGCCGGTGCTGCTCGTCGTGCTCGCCTGGACCGACCTGCTCTCCGCCGGCCTGGTGGCGGTCACCCTGCCGCTGGTGCCGCTGTTCATGGCGCTGGTCGGGCTGGCCACCCGCGACGGCACCACCGCCGCCGCCCGGGCGCTGGACCGCCTCGCCGCGCACGTCGCCGAGCTGGTCCGCGGGCTGCCGGTGCTGGTGGGCCTGGGCCGCGCCGCCGAGCAGGCCGCGGCGCTCGCCGAGCTCGGCGAGGCCTCGCGCCGGCGCACCCTGTCGGTCCTGCGGCTGGCCTTCCTCTCCGCGCTGGTGCTCGAGCTGCTCGCCACGCTGTCGGTGGCGCTGGTCGCGGTCACCGTCGGCCTGCGGCTGGTGCACGGCGACCTCGACCTGGCCGTCGGCCTGACCGCCCTCCTGCTGGCGCCCGAGGCCTTCGCGCCGCTGCGCGCCCTGGGGGCCGCCCACCACGCCGGCGAGGACGCCGCGCTGGCGGCCGCCGAGGCCCGCGCGGTGCTCGCCACCCCGGTCGCCACCCCCGCCCCGACCCCCGACGACGGCGGCGACCCGCGCGGCGCCGACGTGGCCGTCACCGGGCTGACCGTCCGCTTCGCCGACCGCACGGTCCCGGCGCTGCCCCCGGTGGACCTCGCCGTCCGGCCGGGCGAGATCGTCGCCGTGCGCGGCGCCAGCGGCTCGGGCAAGTCGACGCTGCTCGCCGTCCTCGCCGGGGTGGCCGATCCGGCGGCGGAGGTGCACGGCGCGGTGTCCGGCGTCCCGGCCGGCGGCGCCGCGTACGTGCCGCAGCACCCGCGCACCACTGGCGCGACCGTCGCCGACGAGCTGCGCCGGCACGCGGACTCCGAGCCGGGCGTCGACGAGCTGGGAGGCGAGGCCCACGTCGTCGAGGCGCTGGCCCGCGTTGGCGCCGCCGACCTGGCCGGCCGCGACTGCACCACCCTCTCCCCCGGCGAGCTGCAACGGGTGGCGCTGGCCCGGGCGCTGGTGCGGGTCCGCCGCGGCGCCCGGCTGCTGCTGCTGGACGAGCCGACCGCGCACCTGGACGACGCGGCCGCCGCCCGGGTCGCCGCGGTGCTGGCCGGGCTGCGCGGCACGGTGAGCGTCCTGCTGGTCACCCACGACGCCGGGCTGGCCGCCCTCGCCGACCGCGCCGTCGACCTCGCGTCCCCGGCCGCGACTGCTCAGCCCCGGACGAGTGCGACGACGTCGTGGCCATCAGCCCCGGACGGCCACGAGTTCGTCGCACCGGCCGCCGCCCCGGCCCCGGTGGGCGCGACGGATCCCGGCCCCGGGCTGCGATGGCCGCGGCGGCCGCTGGTGCGCGCGGTCGCCGCCGGCACCGCCTCGGCCGGCGCGGGCGTGGCGCTCACCGCCGTCTCGGGCTGGCTGATCGTGCGGGCCGCGGAGATGCCGCCGGTGCTCACCCTGCTGGTGGCGATCGTCGGCGTCCGGGCCTTCGGGCTGGGTCGGGCCGGGCTGCGTTGGGTCGAGCGGATGACCGCGCACGACGCCGCACTCCGGCTGGCCGCGGACCTGCGCGTGCGGGTCTGGCGGGCCCTGGCCGCCCAGGGCATCGCGGCCGACCGCACGCCGGGCTCGGCGCTGGCCCGCGTGGTCGGCGACGTCGGCCTGGTGCAGGACCTCTCGGTGCGCGTCGTCCCGCCCGCCCTGGTGGCCGGCACCGTGAGCACCGCGACCGTCGGCGCGCTGGCGCTGGTCTCCCCCGCCGCGGCCGGCGCCGTGGCGGCGGTCCTGCTGGCCACCGTCGCGCTGGTGCTGCTCGCGCACCGGCGGGTGGACGCCGGCGCCGCGCGCGCCGAGGCGGCGCTGCGGGTGGCCGCACTGCGCGAGACCACCACCGCGCTCGAGGGCGCGGCCGACCTGCGGGCGCACGGCCTGGCCGGGCGGACGGCGGCCGACCTCACCGCGCTCGCCGCCGACCGCACCGGAGCCGACCGCGCCCGCACCCGCGCCGGCGCACTGGGCACCGCGGTCGTCGTCCTCGGCACCGGGCTGGCCGCGGTCGCCGCCGCGGCGGCCGGTGCCGCGGCCGGGGTCACCGGCCCGGCGGTCGCAGCCGTCGCGCTCGCCCCGCTGGCCCTGGCCGAGCCGCTGGCCGGGCTGGGGACCGCGCTGCAGCGGCGTGGCGCGCTCGCCGACGCCCGCGACCGGCTCGACGCCGTCCTCACCGCGCCGGTGCCGCCCGACCCCGCCGACCCGCTGCCCGTGCCCGCGCCGGTGCGCCACCTCGCGACCGACGGCCTGGTCGCCGGCTGGCCCGGCGGCCCGGACGTGCTGCGCGGCCTGACCACCCGGGTCGACGCCGACGGCGGCTGGCTGGTCGTGCGCGGGCCCTCGGGCGCCGGCAAGTCGACGTTCCTCGCCGTGCTGCTCGCCGCCCTGCGGCCCCGGGCGGGCACGTGCGCGCTGGGCGGCGTCGACACCGCCCGGCTGACCGGCGACGGCGTCCGCTCCCGCATCGCGTGGCTGCCCCAGGACGCGCACGTGTTCGCCTCGAGCATCCGCGCCAACCTGGCGCTGGCCGCGCCGCGGGGCGAGCTGGCCGGGCCGGACGGTGAGGCACGGATGCGCGCGGCACTCGGCGCCACCGGGCTCGGCGGGCTGCTGGCCGCGCTGCCCGCGGGGCTGGACGCCCCGGTCGGCGCGGGCGGCACCGCGCTGTCCGGCGGCGAGCGGCGCCGGCTGGCCGCGGCGCGGGCACTGCTGGCCGACCGGGACGTCGTGCTGCTCGACGAGCCGACCGCGCACCTCGACCCGCCCACCGCCGTGGCCCTGCTGCGCGACCTGCGGGCGGCGCTCGCCGGCCGGGTCGTGGTCTGCGTGACCCACGACGCCGCCGTCGAGCAGCCCGGCGACACCGTCGTGCGGATCGGCGCGACGCAGGCCGCGCTCGCGAGGTGAGAGGGTGGCCACCCTTCAGGGGCCCACGGCGAGCCTGGTGACGTGCTGGAACGGCCCCCTGCAGGGTCCCGCCGCGAGCTCGCGAGTGGCGGGGGGCAGGGGGTCCTTACTCACGCGGCGGCGACGTGCGGGTGGGGGTGAGCCTCCGGCCGGGCGCGGACGACCTCGAACCCCGGGGAGGCCGGCAGCGCGGGGTCGACCACGACCGGCACGCCCGGCGGTGGCCCCAGCAGGCGGCGGCCGACCACCGCAGCGCGCTCGTCGGGCGTCAGCTGGGTGAGCATGCGCTCGTACAGCTCGGGTCGGATGCGGAGCTCGCGGGGCGGGGCTGCTCCGGCGGTGACGGCGACCGCGACCAGGTCGCCGGCGATGTCCGGCCGGCCCCAGTGGGCGGGGTGGGTTCCTGTGACGATGGCCTCGGACATGGTGCCCTCCTGGGCGGTTCCCCCGTGCTCCGTTCAACACCGGGGGGAGGTGACGCATGCCTTGTGTAGCCCAGAGGTCCGACGGTCCTGACCAGATGCGCCCCGTCCGTCGGTGCCGTCGGGCACCCTCCGGGCATGGACGCGTCCTTCACCGGTGCGGTGTTCCTCGGCATGAGCGTCGACGGGTTCATCGCCCGCCCCGACGGCGACCTCGCCTGGCTGACCGGCGGCGAGGACGCCGGCGGCGCGCCGGACGACGGCGAGGGCGGCGACTTCGGGTTCGCCGAGTTCGTCTCCGGCATCGACGCGCTGGTCATGGGCCGCGGCACCTACGAGGTGATCGCGCCGATGGCCGAGTGGCCCTACCAGGGCAAGCCGGTGCACGTCCTCAGCACCACGCTGGAGCCGGACCCCCGCGTCACGCTGCACCGCTCGTTCGACGAGGCGGTCGCCGCGCTGACCGCCGCCGGGTACCGCCGCGTCTACGTCGACGGCGGACGCACGGTGCGCGACTTCCTCGTCGCCGGGCTGGTCGGGGAGCTGACCCTCTCCCGGGTGCCGGTGCTCATCGGCGAGGGGCACACGCCGTTCGGGCCGCTGCCGTCCGACGTGCTGCTCGAGCACGTGCGCACCCGCACGTTCCCCGGCGGCATGGTGCAGACGACCTACCGGGTGCGCTGAGCGCTCAGGACGCCGGGACGGTGACCGGGATCTCGAGCCGCGGGAGACCTCCACGTCGCCGGTGCGGGTGAGGTCGACCGCCTCGTCCAGGCTCGGCTCGGGCACGGCGCTACCGTCAGGACCGTGCGGGTGTCGAAGCTGCTGGGCCTGGCCGGTCTCGCCGGCGTCGCGGCGACCGGGGCGGTGCTGGCCCGCGGCGAGCGGCAGCGCCGGGCGCACACCCCCGATGAGGTCCGCACCCGGCCGGGCGAGCGGCACGCCGCGCCGGCCGACGTCCCCGAGCCGGTGACGACCGCGGAGCTGGTCTCCGGGCGCGGGCACCGGCTGGCCCGGGTGCTGCGCCGCCGCTGACGCTCAGGCCGGCGGCGCCGGCAGGACGACGATCCCGTCCCGGTCGGCAGCCACCCACGCCCCCTCGCGGAACACCACGCCGGCGAAGACGACCGGCAGCCCGACCTGACCCGAGTGCAGGCCCTTGACGCTGCGCCGCGGGTGGGTGGCCAGCGCCCGCACCCCGATCGGCTGGGCGTCGAGCTCGTCGGCGTCGCGCACCGCACCGTTGACCACCACACCGGCCCAGCCGTTCTCCGCCGCGAGGACGGCGAGGTTGCCGCCGAACAGCGCGCAGCGCAGCGAGCCACCGCCGTCGACGACGAGCACCCGCCCCTCCCCCGGCTGCTCGACGGCCTCGCGGACGAGGGCGTTGTCCTCGAAGACCTTGAGCGTGCTGACCGGCCCGCTGAACGCCGGCCGGCCGCCGAAGGCCTGGAACACCGGGTCGCACACCTGCGCCTCGGGGTGGTCGTCGGAGAGGTCCGTCGTGGCGTGGTGCGACTCGTCGGTCATGGAAACAGGTTATAACCTGAGGACGTCGCGATGCAGTCTTGGAGGAAAACAGCAGTTCAGGGAGGTTCGGAGGTTGTGACCGTGCACGAGATCGGCGTCGCCACCAAGAGCGAGCTGGCCTACGCGCGGGTGCGGGAGATGGTCCTCGGCGGCGAGCTGGAGCCCGGCTCGGTGCTCAACCAGGCCACGCTGGCCCGGCGCATCGGCGTCAGCACCACCCCGCTGCGCGAGGCCCTGCGGCGGCTGGCCCAGCAGGGTCTGGTCGAGCTCGGCGCGCACCGGGACGCCCGGGTGGCCCCGCTCGACGCCGCGGAGGCACGGGACCTCGTCGAGCTCCGGCAGGACCTCGACCCGCTGGCCGCCGGCCTGGCCGCCCAGCGCCGCACCGCCGCCGACCTCGCCGAGATGGTCGACAGCCTGACCCGGCTGGAGTCGCTGGCTCCGGACCCGTCGCCGGCCCAGCTGGCGAGCCACCGGCGGTTCCACGCGGCGGTGTACCGCGCCTCGCACAACGCGCTCCTGGTCGAGACCCTCGACGGCCTGTGGGACAAGACCGACCGCTACCGGCGGCACGCACTGCGGGCCGGGCGCAGCGAGGAGGAGGTCGCCCGGCGGGCCGAGGAGCACCGGCTGCTGGTCGAGGCGGTCTCCGACCGCGACGCCGCGACGGCCACCGACCTCATGCGCCGGCACGTGGAGACCAGCCTGGCCGCCCGGGCCGCCGGGAGCCTGGCCGCCGGGAGCCCCGCCGCCGGGAGCCCCGCCGCCGACCGGTCGCCGGCGTGAGCGCGCGGCTCCCCGGCGGACGGCGGATGCTCGGGCTGCTGCTCGCCCACTCGGCGCTCACCCAGGTGGTCACCTTCGTGCTGCGCCCCACGACCGCCTACCGGGCGATCGAGCTGGACGTGCCGACCGCCTGGCTCGGCGCGCTGACCGCGTCGTTCGCCGTCGTCCCGCTGGTGCTCGCCGTCCCCTCGGGGCAGGCCACCGACCGGTTCGGCGAGCGGCGGGTGATGCTGGCCGGGGCGGTCCTGCTGCTGCTCTCGGCGGTCGTCCTCGCCAGCGGGCGCGGCGGGGCGGCCGGGCTGGTGGCCGGCAGCGTGGTGCTCGGCACCGGCCACCTGCTCTCGGTCGTGGGCCAGCAGGCGGCCGTGGCCAACACCGCCGGGCCGGGGCGCTTCGACACGGCGTTCGGCCACTACACCTTCGCCGCCTCGCTGGGCCAGGCCCTCGGCCCCGCACTGATCACCGTGGTCGGCGGCGCGGGCGCCCTGCCCGACACCCGCCCGATCTTCCTCGTCGCCGCGGGCATCGCCGTCCTGCTGCTGGTGTGCACCGTCGTCCTGCGCTTCCCGGTCCGCGAGCGCTCCGGCGGCGCCGTCGAGACCGGCGGCATGGGCACGCTGCTGCGCCTGCCCGGCCTGGTGCGGGCGCTGACCGTCAGCTGCGTCGTGCTCGCCGCCGTCGACATCACGCTGGTCTACCTGCCCGCGCTCGGCGCCGACCGCGGGCTGGCCGCCGGCACCGTCGGCCTGCTGCTGACGCTGCGCGCCGCCGCGTCGATGACCTCGCGCTTCTTCCTCGGCCGGCTGGTGCGGCTGGCCGGGCGGCGGCGGCTGATGCTGACCAGCGTCGCGCTGGCCGCGGGGACGATGGCAGCGGTCGCGGTGCCGATGCCGGTCGCCGGGACGGCGGTGCTCGTCGTCCTGCTCGGGCTCGGGCTCGGCGTGGGGCAGCCGCTGACCATGTCGTGGCTGGCCGAGATGGCCCCGGCCGGGCTGCGCGGCCGGGCGATGTCGCTGCGACTGACCGGCAACCGGCTGGGTCAGGTGCTCATCCCCAGCACCGTCGGACTGCTGGCCGCCGGCGTCGGCTCGGCCGGGGTGCTGTGGGCGACGGCCGGGGCGCTGGCCCTGGCCGGGGCCGCCGCCCGCCGGCTGCACGTCGACGGCGGCCCCTGACCCTCACCCCGCGATCCGGGCCACCACGGCGTCGGTGAACTCCCCGGTCGAGGCCGAGCCGCCCAGGTCGCGGGTGCTGACGCCGCTGCGTACGGTGGCACGGACCCCCTCCTCGACGCGCACCGCGGCGTCGGTGACCCGGGGGTCCCCGTGCCGGGCGCCCAGCCAGTCGAGCAGCATCCCGGCCGAGAGGATCATCGCGATCGGGTTGGCCAGGCCCCTGCCGGCGATGTCCGGGGCCGAGCCGTGGGCGGCCTGGGCCATGGCGCGGTCGTCAGAGGCGTTGAGGGACGGCGCGATGCCGAGCGAGCCGGCCAGCTCACCGGTCAGGTCGGAGAGGATGTCGCCGAACATGTTCTCGGCGACGACGACGTCGAAGTCGGCGGCCCGGCGCAGCAGGTGCACGGTCATCGCGTCGATGTGGACGTCGTCGACGGCCACGTCGGGGTACTCCTCCGCCACCTCGAGGCAGACCCGCTTGAACAGGCCCGAGCTCAGCTGCAGCACGTTGGCCTTGTGCACGATCGTGAGCCTGTTCCGCCGGCGCCGGGCCAGCTCGAACGCCGCCCGGGCGATGCGCTGGATGCGCGGCCGGGTGAAGACGCCCATCGCGATCGCGACGTCGGGGGTGGGCATGTACTCCCCCGTGCCGGCGTGGGTGTTGCGGTCGGCGTAGAAGCCCTCGGTGTTCTCCCGCACGATCACCAGGTCGGTCTCCGGGGCGATCGCCCGGCCGCCCTCGAACGCGCGGGCCGGTCGGGTGTTCGCGTACAGGTCGAAGTGCTTGCGCAGCGTGCCGCTCGGGTTCAGCCGGCTCCGGTTCGGCTCGGGGTAGGCGACGCTGTCGTGCGGGCCGAGCAGCCAGCCGTCGAGGCCGGCCAGCGCCTGCAGGGTGACGTCGGGGATGGCGCTGCCGTGCGTCTCGATGGCCGCGGCGCCGAGCGGCAGCTCCTGCCACTCGACCGGCGCGGCCCCGGCGGCGGCCAGCGCCGCGTCGACGACGCGCACGGACGCCGGCACGATCTCCGGGCCGATGCCGTCGCCGAGCAGGACGCCGAGGCGGTGGGGGGTCTCGCTCATGGTGCTCACTCCGATGCGGGGGCCGTGGCGGCGGGCGCGTCGAGCACCCACCACGTGCGGACGTCGACGAACTCGCGGATGCCGGCGGCGCCCCGCTCGTGGCCGTGGCCGCTGGCGCGGGTGCCACCGAAGGGCATGCGGACGTCGGAGGCGACGACCGCGTTGACGAAGGCGGCGCCGGACCGGGTCCGGCGGGCGACGGCGATCCCGCGCTGCGGGTCGCCCGTCCAGACGCCGGCCTGCGCCGCCGGGCCCAGTGCGGCGTCCACCTCGGGGTCGGAGGAGGCCGCGTACTCGGCCAGCGGCTCGCCGGTCGCCGGGTCGGTGGTGACCAGCGTGCTCACGCCTGCGTCCCCTGGTTGGGCGCGGCGCCACGGTCGCTCTCGGACAGGTGCTCGAACGTCTCGCCGGTGGCGGTGATGGTGCGGGTGACGTCGCGCCCGCCGTAGACCCAGTAGATGGTCATCGTGCCCGCGCCGCGGTTGCGGAAGCAGTGCGGGACGCCGGCCGGGACCCAGGTCGCCTGCCCCGCGACCAGGTCGAACTCGTCGTCGCCGACGACCGCGGTGGCCTCGCCCTCGTACACGAGGACGGTCTCCTCGACGTTGTGCGAGTGCAGCGGGATGCCGGTGCCCGGCGAGAACACGGTCATCCCGGTGGTGACCCGGTTGTCCGCGCAGTTCCACCTGCCGACGAACGGGATGGTGGCGACGCCGTTGCCGCGGTCGAAGCGCTCGATCTCCTCCGGGCGCAGGACCATCGACGGCGGGACGGGCTGGGTCGGCTCGGGCGCGGTGCTCATGCGGACTCCTCGGCGGTGTGGGTGACCAGCAGCTGGCCGGGCGTGTTGACCTGGTCGACGAGGACCTCCTCGGCGATCGCCCGCCAGGCGGCGAAGTGCGGGGACGCCTTGTGCGCGGCGAAGGCGTCCGCGTCGGCGTAGAGCTCGTAGAGCACGAAGCGGTCCTCGTCGGCCGCCACCGAGCAGACGTCGAACCGCAGGCACCCCGGCTCGTCGCGGACCGAGGCCTCCGCGTTGGCGGCCATGCCGGCGAGGAACTCCTCGCGCCGGCCCGGCCGCACCTGCATGTGGACCACCAAGCTGAACACCCTCGACCTCCCAGATCTTGTATGCAATACTGTATACAGATCAGCACACAAGACGTGCGGGAGGCAAGTGGTGGCGGAGGAACGGTTCGAGCCGGAGTCGCTGAGGGCGTTCGGCAGCGGGGTCCTGACGGCGCTCGGCGTGCCCGGGGACGACGCGGCGCTGGTCGCCGACTCCCTCGTGCAGGCCGACCTGTGGGGCCACTCCTCGCACGGTCTGCTCCGGCTGCCCTGGTACGCCGCGCGGCTGCGGTCCGGCGCCATGCGCGCGGTCACCGAGCCGGCGGTGCTCACCGACACCGGCCCCCTGGTGCTGCTCGACGGGCGGGACGGGATCGGTCAGGTGCTCACCGACCGCGCCCGCGCCCTGGCCACCGACCGGGCCCGGCAGCACGGCGTCGGCGTCGTCGGCGTCCGCAACTCCAACCACTTCGGCACGGCCATGTGGTTCACCCGGCGGGCGGCGCGCGACGGCCTCGTCGCCGTCCTCACCACCAACGCCAGCCCGGCCATGGCGCCGTGGGGCGGGCGCGAGAAGCGCGTCGGCACCAACCCGTGGTCGATCGCCGCGCCGGGGCCCGACGGCACGGTCGTCGCCCTCGACATCGCGAACACCGCGGCCGCCCGGGGCAAGATCTACCTGGCGCGCAGCCGCGGCGAGTCGATCCCGGAGTCCTGGGCGCTCACCGCGGACGGCGCGCCGACGACCGATCCGGCGGAAGGGGTGCTGGGCGTGCTGTTGCCGATGGCCGGCCACAAGGGGTACGCGATCGCGTTCATGATGGACGTGCTCTCCGGCGCGCTGACCGGCAGCGCCGTCGGCACCGGCGTGCACGGGCCCTACGAGCCGGAGGCCCGCAGCGGCGCCGGCCACCTGTTCCTGGCCCTGGACCCGGCCGCCTTCGGCGACCGCGCCGGGTTCGACGCCCGGGTGCGGCAGCTGGTCGACGAGGTGCGCTCGACGCCGCTCGCGCAGGGCTCGGACGCCGTCCTCACCCCGGGCGAGGTGGAGGACCGCGCCGAGGCCGCCCACCTGGCCGCCGGAGGGGTCGTCCTCGCCCGGGACGCCCTGGCCGAGCTGCAGCGGCTCGCGGCGGACGCCGGCGTGCCGCTCCCCGGTGGGGTGCGGGCGTGACGAGCGACCCGCAGCCCGAGGAGGCCAGCAAGGCCGACCAGGTCCACCGGCGGCTCCGGGAGGAGATCGAGCTCGGCGAGCTGGCGCCCGGGACGCCGCTGTCGGAGCTGTCCCTCGTCGCGCGCACCGGCGCCTCGCGGACGCCGGTGCGCGAGGCGCTGCGCCGGCTGGCCGCCGAGGGGCTGGTGGACCTGGTGCCGCGGCAGGGCGCGCGGGTCTCCCGGGTGTCGGCCCGCAGCGTCCGCGACCTCTTCGAGTTCCGCACGCTGCTGGAGCCGGCGGCCGTGCGGCAGGCCACCGAGGCCGCGGGCGCCGACCCGCAGCTGCACCGGGCCTTCGCCCAGATGCGGGAGGGCTTCGCCCGGCTCCAGGCGCAGCAGCCGTCCCAGGCGCGGTCCCGGGCGTTCTACGACCTGGCCGACCGGTTCGACTGGGCGGTGATCGAGGCGACCCGCAACGAGCACCTGCGCCGCACGATCGCCGAGGTGCGGCCGCACACCGCCCGGCTGCGCAACCTCTCGCACATCGACCCCTCGCGGGTCGACGTGTCCGTCGCCGAGCACCTCGTCATCTGCGACGCGCTGCTGGCCGGGGACGCCGACACGGCCGCGGCGGCGACCGCCGAGCACCTCGAGCTCAGCCTGCGGACGATCTTCCGCAACCTGGCCGAGGCCCCCGGCGACGCCCTCGACCTGCTCGGCTAGCGGCTGGCCTTGACCGCCAGCACCGGGCAGTGCGCGTCGAGCAGGATCCGCTGGGCCTGGCTGCCGGTGATCAGCTTCCCGGTGGGCGTGCGGCGGCGCATGCCGATGACGATCAGGCTGGCCTTGACCCGCTCGGCGGCGTCCACGACCTCGTCCGAGGCGTCGTGCCCGGCCACCCGCTGGTCGATCTCGTAGACCACCCCGGCCCCGTCGAGCTTCGCCCGCACCTGGTCCAGCGCCCGCTCCGAGGCGAACCGGGGGTCCTGCAGGACGTCCCCGCGCGAGCTGTTGACGACGTGCAGCGGCTGCTCCCGCAGCCGGGCCTCGGTGACGGCGGCGTCGAGAGCGGCCTCGCCCTCGGGGGTGGGGACGTAGCCCACGACGATGGTCATGGCCGGAGCGTAAGCGGCGGCGGGATCCCGGCCGCGCTTGTGCCCCTAGCGGTCGTTGCGGTCGTTGCGTCCCCGACGCCGCTCACCCGGGACGCTGCGGGGAGCGGAGGGTGAACCGCCGCTCGGGCCGCCCCGCGGTGCCGTAGCGCTGGCGGACGTCGGCCTCGTCCTGCGTGACCAGCTGCTCCAGGTACCGGCGGGCGCTCACCCGGGCCAGCCCGGTGCGCTCGCTGCACTCGGTGGCCGACAGCCCGTCCGCGTCGGCCGCGGCGAGCACCTCCCGCACCAGCTGGAGCGTCTCCGGCGCGATGCCCTTGGGAGTGGTGGGCACCGGCCGGCCCCCGCCGCGCGCCCCGGCGAACACGCGGTCGACGTCGGCCTGCCGCGCCTGGTCCAGCGCGGCCAGGTCCGTCCGCACCCCGGCGTACTCCCGCAGCCGGGTCTCGAAGGTGCGCCGGTCGAAGGGCTTCACCAGGTAGTGCAGGACACCGCCGTGCAGCGCGCTGCGGATGCTGTCCACGTCCCGGGCCGCACTGATGACGACGACGTCGACCGGCACGCCGTCCGCCCGCAGCCGGCGGAGCACCTCCAGGCCGGTCATGTCCGGCAGGTAGACGTCGAGCAGCACGAGGTCCGGCCGCAGCCGCTGGACGGCGGCGAGCGCGTCGGCCCCGGTGGACGCCGTCCCCACCACCTCGAAGCCGTCGAGGGCGGTCACGAACCCCGCGTGCACCTTGGCGACCATGAAGTCGTCGTCGACGATGAGCGTCCTGATCACGCGTCCACCAGCGACGCGCCGACCGGGATGCGGGCGGTGAAGACCGAGCCGTCCGACGAGCTGGCCGTCACCTCGCCGCCCCGCCGGGTGCAGACCAGCTGCACCAGGGACAGCCCGATGCCCCGGCCGCCGGGCACGGCCCCCTCCTTGGTGGACACCCCGCGGCGGAAGACCTCGGCCTCCATGCCCGGGGGGACGCCGGGGCCGGAGTCGCGGACGACGACGTCGACCTCGTCGTCCACCAGGCCCAGGGACACCTCGACCCAGCGCTCGGCGGCGCCCGAGGCGGCGTCCAGGGCGTTGTCGACCAGGTTGCCGACGACGGTGGCGACGTCCGTGCTCAGCTCCGGGCTCAGCACCGGCAGGGCGGAGTCCGGCGCGACGCGCAGGTCGACGCCGAGCTCGGCGGCCTGGCTGGCCTTGGCGATGAGCAGCGCGGCCAGCGCCGGGTCCCGGACGGCGTCGGTGACGGCGGCGCCGAACTCCGAGCGGCTGGAGCTGATCCGGTGCACGAAGCGCACGGCCTCCTCGGCCTCGCCCAGCTCGATGAGGCCGGCGATGGTGTGCAGCCGGTTGTCGAACTCGTGGGCCTGCGCGCGCAGGGTGTCGGTGACGTGCCGGGTGAGCTCCAGCTCGCGGCGCAGCTCGAGCAGCTCGGTGCGGTCGCGCAGCGTGGTCACCGACCCCAGCGGGCGGCCCCGGCTGGTCAGCGGCAGCCGGTTGACCACCAGCACCCGCCCGGCGCTGCCCACGGCCCGGTCCCGCTCGACCCCGGTGGACAGCAGCGCGGCGCGCACCTCCTCGTCGACACCGAGCTCCTCCAGCGTGCGGCCGAGGGCGTCCCCGGGGATGCGCAGCAGCCGGATCGCCTCGTCGTTGACCAGGGTCACCCGGCCGCGCAGGTCCAGCCCGACCACGCCCTCGCGGATGCCGTGCAGCATCGCGTCGCGGTGCTCGGCCAGACCCGCGATCTCGGCCGGTTCCAGGCCGAGCGTCTGCCGCTTCACCCGGCGGGCCACCAGCAGCGACCCGCCGATGCCCAGCGCGCTGGCCAGCCCCAGGTAGGTGAGCAGGTTGGGCGCGGCCGCCTGCAGGCTCCCGAGGACCCCCGGGTAGCGCCGCTGCACCGCGACCAGGCCGAGCACGCGGTCCCCGCGCGCGGAGTAGACCGGCGCCATGGCGACCGCGGCGGAACCGTCGTGCACCTCGACGTCCCCCACCCAGGACCGCCCCTCCAGCACCCGGCTGGCCCCGAGGTCGAGCGGCCGGCCGAGCAGCTCGGGGTCGGCGCTGGCGAGCACGGTCCGGTCGGCCTGCGCGACGACGACGTCGGCGGACCCGGAGGTGGTGCGGCTGTCCTCCGCGGCGTTGCGGAGGTACTCGATGCGGCCCAGCTCCAGGGCCGTGCGGGTGGCGCGGCTGTTGGCCAGCGTCTCGGCGATCTCCAGCGCGCGGCGGCCCTGCACCTCCTCGGCGCGCTGCGTCGACTGGGCCACGCTGACGGCGGCGACGCCGACGAGGACGACGCAGATGATGACCACCTGCAGCGCGAGCAGCTGGCCGGCGAGCGAGAGCCGCCGGTTCACGGGGAACTCCTGACTGGTCGGGGACGTGGCACGCCATCGGACCCGCGCCGGGCCCGCCGGCGCAACACGACGCCGCTGACACAAGGACCACAACGTCCGATGCGCACGCAAGCGTGACACGCGCCACGCCCGTTGCGACCGTCCCCTGCGAGCGGCGGACGTCCGCCGGAGACACAGGAGGAACCCATGCGCAACGCTTCCCTGCGGAAGCTCACAGTCGGCACGGTCGCCGCCGGTCTGCTGCTGACCGGGTGCGGCACCACCGCCGAGGGCGGCGCCGCCTCCGGCGGTGGCACCGAGGACGGGCCGGTCAGCGGCCTGCGGGTCATGGTCCCGAACTCCCCCGGCAGCGGTTACGACACCACCGCCCGCGCCTGGGCCCAGGTGGCCGAGGAGGAGAAGCTGGCCGACACGATCGAGGTGTTCAACCTCGAGGGCGCCGGCGGCACCGTCGGCCTGCAGCGCCTGGTCAACGAGACCGGCAACGCCGACATGCTCATGCAGATGGGCCTGGGCGTGGTGGGCGCGCAGTACAGCAACCGGTCCGAGGCCACCCTCGACCAGACCACGCCGATCGCACGGCTGATCGAGGAGGCCGAGGCGATCGTCGTCCCGGCGAACTCGCCGTTCCAGTCCATCGACGACCTGGTCGCCGCCTGGAAGGCCGACCCGGGCAACACCCCCGTCGGTGGCGCGTCCAACCCCGGTGGCCCCGACCACCTGACCCCGATGCTGCTGGCGCAGCAGGTCGGCGTGACGCCGACCGCGGTCAACTACGTCGCGTACGACGGCGGCGGCGAGCTGCTCGCCGGCATCCTCGGCGGCGACGTGGCCTTCGCCGCGACCGGCATCGGCGAGGTCACCGAGCCGGCCGCCTCCGGTGACGTCCGCATCCTCGCGGTCACCAGCGAGAAGCCGGTCGAGGGCGTCGACGCCCCGACCCTCACCGAGCAGGGCGTGGACCTGACCTTCACCAACTGGCGCGGCATCGTGGCGGCCCCGGACATCTCCGCCGAGGAGGCCCAGCGGCAGATCGACCTGATCACCCAGGTCCACGACAGCGAGGCCTGGCAGCAGGTGCTCAAGGACCAGGGCTGGACCGACTCCTTCGTCACCGGCGACGAGTTCGGCTCCTTCCTCGACCAGGAGAGCCAGCGGGTGCAGGGCGTGCTGAGCGAGCTGGGCCTGACGTGAGCGCCGCCTCCCCGGGAGGCGGAACGCAGGAGCAGGGCCGCTCCGAGTACGGAGTGGCCCTGTTCCTGGCGGCCCTCGGCCTCCTCGTCGTCGTGCAGGCCCTCCTCCTGCCGGAGAGCCGGATCGTGCGTGGCCCGGTCGGGCCCGCCGTCATCCCCCTCGTCGTCGGCGGCCTGCTCGTCGTCGTCGGGATCGCCCTCGCCGTCGACGTCAGGCGCGGCGGCCGCGGCGAGCCCGAGGGCGGCGAGGACGTCGAGCTCACCGGCAGCAGCGACTGGAAGACGATCGCGATGCTCGCCGCCGCCTTCCTCGCCAACGCGCTGCTCATCGAGAACCTCGGCTGGGTGTTCTCCGGAGCGATCCTGTTCTGGGGCTCGGCGTTCGCCCTCGGCAGCCGCCACTACGTGCGCGACGCCGTCATCGCCTTCGCCCTGTCGATCGGCTCCTTCTACCTGTTCGCCCTCGGGCTCGGCATCGTGCTGCCCCCGGGGGTCCTGAGGGGGATCCTCTAGATGGACGCGCTCAGCTCGCTCGTCGAGGGGTTCGGCACCGCCCTCACCCCCACCAACCTCATGTTCGCGCTGCTCGGCGTGCTGCTGGGCACCGCGATCGGCGTCCTGCCGGGCATCGGCCCGGCCATGGCGGTGGCGCTGCTGCTGCCGCTGACCCGCGGCCTGGACGTCACCTCGGCGCTGATCATGTTCGCCGGCATCTACTACGGCGGCATGTACGGCGGGTCGACGACGTCGATCCTGCTCAACACCCCTGGTGAGAGCGCCTCGGTGGTCACCGCCATCGAGGGCAACAAGATGGCCCGCGCCGGCCGCGCGGCGCAGGCCCTGGCCACCGCGGCCATCGGCTCCTTCGTCGCCGGCACCATCGCCACGCTGCTGCTGGCGCTCCTCGCGCCGACGGTCGCCGATCTGGCGGTGCAGATCTCCCCGGCCGACCGGTTCGCCGTCATGGTGCTGGCCTTCATCGCGGTGACCTCGGTGCTCGGCAGCTCGCGGGTCCGCGGCCTGGCCTCCCTCGGCCTGGGCCTCACGATCGGCCTCATCGGCATCGACGCGACCTCCGGTCAGCAGCGGCTCACCTTCGGCATCGGCGAGCTCGCCGACGGCATCGACGTCGTCGTCGTGGCGGTCGGCCTGTTCGCCGTCGGCGAGGCGCTGTGGACCGCCGCGCACCTGCGCCG
>DASQXT010000292.1:0-9543 GCA_035639575.1 Geodermatophilus sp. | reverse complement strand
CGAGCGACCGGACAGGAAGAAGTCGGTCGAGTTCGTGACGGCGCGCTTGAGGGCGAAGCCGATGCCGATGACGAAGACGAAGTAGACGAACAGCAGGAGCGTGTCGACCACGCCCAAGTGGAGTTGCAGAGCCGGGGGGCTTTCCGCCTGCGCCAGAGATGCGCCAACTCCGAGCCGGAGCTGTTCGAATGCGGTGACCATAACGGCCTCCCACGCCCACGGTAGCTGCGTTCCCCGCAGCATGGCACGCATGGGTGACAGCGACCACTTGGCGAGCCGTCCTGGTCAGCGCTCGAGCGACCGATGGTCGCTGTCGTCGCGGCCGTCGGGTCGGGGTAGTGCAGGGTGCGCCTCGAGCCGCCGGGCTGCTGCGTCCTGCGGTGACCGCTACCGGCACGGCGAGCGGGCATCAACCTCCGACGGCCGCCTGCTCCGGTGTCGTCATCGCAGCCATGATCGTCCGGCTCGCGGCGAGATCTAGGAGGTCGAGCACCTCGCCACGACCGCGGCCCCGTTGGTCATTCCACCGTGTCAGGTCACGTACCCGCACGGCGCGGACAGCGGGCGGGGCAACCCGACCAGCGACACCACGGCTACCCAGCCCGCGCGACTCTTGCAAGGCATCCCAGAGCACATCGATCGCCGGGCCCACACCGTCGACCTCGGCCCGCGCATCACCGGGGTGCCGCAGCCGCACGGCGTGCACGACCGCGCCCACCAGGCACGCCCCCGCGAGGTCGTGGCGGTCGAGGTACGACGAGGACGACGAGACCCTCGCTACCGGCGGTGCTGGGGCGGGCTGCGACCCTGGTCGGACCGCGAACCACGCGTCCTGCACCCAGCCGTCCTCGACGACGCTCCGGGCGGCGGCGAGGACCGCGAGGACCTCGTCGAGCTGCCGCGGAGTCGTACGGCTGGTGCTGCCCCCGCACCCAGCGGACGACCCACTGCCACGGCTTGCGGCGGGACACCTTCCGCCGTCGGACCTGCTCACCGTCGTTCCGGAGTCGGGAGCCGGGGGAGGCGCAGGGGTGCGGAGGCAGAAGGGTGCTTGCTGTGAGCTCGCGTTCCGCCGGGACCGGGATCCTCCGCGGGTGCTCGTCGGCCATCGCTGGCTCCCGTTCTCCTCGGCGGTGTCGTGAACCCAGGATCTGCCTGATCCGCCGCCGACGGAAGCCGGTCACCACTCGTCTTCCGGCTCGAACGGGGCCGCCGGCGAGCATCGAACCGACCGCTCCGACCGGCTCGCCGGGCGCCGACCTGCCGTTTGCGCTGACGAACCCTTCAGCACGCCACCGTCGACCGCGGGGTCCAGGGACCGGACGTGGTCTTCGGGGCCGGGGCCGGGGGACTTGGGGACCGCGAGGTGGGAGCCGCCCTACCAGCGGCCCTCCCGCTGAGCTCGTGCGGCCCACCCGGCGACAACGTCGTGCACGCGGGATGCGGCTCCGCTGAGCAGGGCGCCGGCTCCGAGCGATCGCGCGCCGCGAACGGGTCAGGGACCGGTGGCGACCGGCCTCTCCTTGCCGACCAGCGAGCGGTACTCCTGGCGCGCGGCTTCGCCGCTGGTCCCAACGGCTGCGCCGATGCGGTCTCAGGAAATGCCGGCGTTCCTGGCAGTGGCAACCGCCTCACCGAGCTCACTTCCAGCAAGGGTTCGGCTGATCGGTCAGCTCAACGTCCAGACCACGATGACGGGCGCAAAGCAGTGGTCGTTCGGCACCCACGGTCCGGTGGACGACTCCTCACCGGTCATCGTCGGCCACACGGTGAGCGTCGGCAGCCTGGACCATCGGGTCTACGCCCTCGATGCGTTGCGTGGCGCGGAGGAGGACGTGTCGCTGTAGGGACACCCGACGTCGGCCGGCTGCGCGCGGCCGAGGGCCGCCCTGTGACGCGTCGGCCTCCGGGGTGGGCTGGTGGCGCCCCTCGGTCCATCGCCGCCTGCCGGTACGCCCCGGCCGGTGGGCGGTGGATCGGACGGCTCCGGCGGGGCGGATCTGCCCCTGGTGCTTGCAGTCGTCGAGGTTGCGCCGCTGCCGTGTCAGGAGTCCGCGTGCCAGATCTGGTCGTGGGACAGATGGGCCCCGGTCAGGCCGTTGCGGAAGAAGCGCTCGTAGTAGGGCTGCTCCACGTGGTGTGCCTGGAGCCACACCCCGGGCACGTGGATGGCCTCGACGTGCGCCGGGAATCGGCCGTGCGTCTCGTGGATGTAGGTGCAGATGTCGGTGGCGCAGGCGATGACGTCCGCGTCGTAGTCGCCGGCCTGATCCAGGTACTCGGCGCCGTAGTCGCCCTTGTAGATGCGACCGAACACCGAGGTGTCGGAGTAGATGCCCCGCGGACCGAACTTGTCGGCGATCACGGCGTCCACCGCCGCTGCCATGCTCGGGTAGTTGGGTGGGCACATCGCCTTGATCAGGTGCTCCCCGCCGTGCCGGAGCCCCACCGGGTGGGCGCGGAGGACCGACAGGCGGGGGAGCGGGACCTGCCAGCGCAGGACGTCGGCCGGCTTCCACCTCGGCGTCACCCAGTCGAAGCCCAGCATGGGCCCGTAGCGGTCGCGGAACTTGGGGTCGCCGAGCAGCACCGGTGGGGAGATGGTGGCGTGGATCCAGGCGCCCAGGCCCATCGCGTCGGCGGTGAGCATGAGGTTCTGCAGCAGTAGGTCGGCCTCGATCTGGGTGCGCATGCCCCAGATCGCCCCGAGCGGCAGCTTGACGTCCTCGTTGAGGAAGCCCTGCCGCACCCAGCGCTTGATGCCCGCGAGGCGGTAGAGGTTGCGGTCGTCGACGAGCGTCGGGCGCGCGCCCGACGGCTGGGTGAGCAAGTACATCAGCCCGTTGATGTACTGACGGGACAGATCCACGACCGGGAACAGGATCGTCGTTCCCGGCAGGTTGGACAGGAACCGATTGGAGTCCAGGTAGGCCGGGAAGCCGCGGTCACCAGGGACGTCGATGCGGTGGTCCAGCAGCCGGACCTTCGCGTCCTCCGCCCGCGCCAGCAGCAGCTCCGGGTCGAAGGGGGAGCGCGCGTCCTCCCCCGGGGGCAGCTTGCGGAGGAAGTACGTGCCGCTGTCGTTGATGAGGAAGAAGTGGGTGCCCTGGGCATTGTCGGGGCTGCCTGCCGTCCGGCCGGCCATGGTCAGGTTCGGTTTGGCCATGATCGGGTCGTTGTTGCCCGGGTCGTTGAACGGGCGGTCCGGCATGGTCAGGCCGCTGCACCCCGTCATCGCGATGAGAACGGCCTCCTCAAGGTCGGTGAGCGGCTCGCGCGGTGCGGCCGACTGGTAGCTCATCGAGCCGGCGCACACCGAACTGCCGCGGCTGACCCGGTGGGTGCGCCGCCGCCAGACCACGTCGAGCAGCGAGCGCTCGGCCAGTGCGTCCAGCCCGGAGTGGCCGGTCCGCGTCAGCTGCTGGGTCATGGGTCCGTCCCTCCCGTCGAGGTCAGCGGGGTCGTGCCGTCAGCGGACACCGACCGGCCGCCACGGGGCGAAGGCAGTGCGGTCGCGCGGCAGCACCCCTGCCAGCTCCGGGCAGTGCCGCAGGATCACGCTGGTCATGTCGTTGCGTTCGATCCAGTCCATGCCCAACGGCGAGTAGACCTCCGGCCGGAAGTCCACGGTCAGGAAGCGGTCGCTCTGCAGCCGTCGGGAGGCCATGAGGATGAAGATGCGGAACGCGGTGTCGGAGAAGCCGAACCCCGGGGGTGGGGTCTCGGCAAACAGGCCGACCATCGTGTCGACGTCGTCGATCCGGCCGCGGTAGACCTCCCGCAGCAGCTCGGCGTCCTGCGGGTCGGCGGTGAGGTCCTTCCAGCGCTTGACCCGGGGCTTGTGCAGCCCGGCGCGGAAGTCGTTGTAGCGGGGGACGCCGCGCATCCGGCTCCGCACCAGGTCGACGACCGACAGATCGATCCGCTCGTGCTCGCCGTGGCGCTCGAACTCGGTGAGCGAACGCGGGTAGTTGTGCAGCGTGATGGCGCCGGGGTGAGCGCGGCCGAAGGAGTAGAGGGTGTTCGCCAGGCCGACGTGGCGCATCTGCTCGTCGGTCCGGGGCCCCTGGATGTCCCCGAAGGTGCACTGTCCCGTCACGTCGCCGGTGCGGTGGTCCAGGAAGGTGTAGTCGTCGGGGATCAGCGGGTGCATCCGGTAGACGGTGATGAAGTCCTCGGTCAGCGAGTACGGGACCCGGTGGTGGTCCGGCTTGGTCTGGGGGATGCCGACGGAGGCGTGCTCGTCCAGGAGCCACACCGACAGCCGGGTGAGCCAGTCTCTGGCCGGCGGGCCGCTCCAGTTGGCCTTCATCCCCACGTCGAGGGTGCGCGTGCCGAGGATTGTCGGGGTCCACTCGACGGTGTGGATTTTGGCGATGAGGGCGGACACGATCAATCGCGCCGTCTGGTACACGCGCTCGTCGTCCCACCGGGGGTACTGCGCCCGCAGCTCCTCGCAGAGGACGTTGTGCTCGCGGGCGAACAGGGTGTGCATGCCGCTGAGGCCCAGCCACCAACTCTCGGTGAAGCCGGTGATCTCCTGGCCGGAGACGTCCTCGGGCAGGTAGCCGTCCTCGGTGAGCTTCAGCCTGGCGCCGTCGCGAAGGCTCAGCGCCTTCTCGCGGTCGCAGCCGTAGACCTCCGAGCCGTCCCACCAGTGCGAGGCGTCGTTGCCGAACAGCCGCTGATCGGCACCCGGGCCCGCACCGCGGGTTCTGTTCCCGGCGATCCGCATGCACGGCTCAGGAGCATCGCCGGGCACGTTGACCCAGCCGTCCATGCCCTTCGGTAGAGGAACCCGGACGTCGTGGGTACCCAGCGGGTGGCGGGCGTGGTTGACCCAGTCGTGCACCTGGAACTGGATCCAGGCCGCGGCCAGCACGTTGAGCGAGCTCGCCGGGATGAACTGGTTCCGAACGAGGAGCTCCCGGCTGACCGTGATCGGGTTCGGCTCGTCGACCGCCTCGGGGGGGTGCACCGGCCGGAGGTTCCGGCCGAACGCGGCGCCGCGGGCGCCCATGCCGGGGTCGGACAGGTCGTTGTTGGTGCCCTCGTAGGTCCGGAAGACCCGGTCGTCCTCGGGCGGCTGAGGCGGCACCGTCCGGGCCCGCGGCGGGGCCTCCCGCTCCTCGGTGTCGATGAGGTTCCGGCGCCGCAGGACCTCCCGGAAGACCGTCAGGTTCAGCACGCTCAGCCGCAGCGGTAGCCGGTGCCACGGGAGGAACCGGTTGACGACGCCGAACACCCGCTCGGCGGCGCGCAGGAGGACGCGGTTGCGCAGCGGCGGGTCGGTCCGCCAGCGCTGACCCAGCCGATGGGCGGCGCCCGCGTCGTAGGCGGCCTTGCGCGCCCGGTTGAGGTTGCCCAACGGCTCGAACTCGAAGGTGGTGTTCCACGGGTTGAAGGCCATCGCCTCGACCAACCCGGCCTGCGCCCGCTCCTCGGCGGTGGTCACGTCGCGCCGGCGGATCGTCAGCACGGCGACCGGCTCGGGTGGCGACACCCCCTCCTTCCACTCGGTCGCGGCGTCCTCGATCGGCGTCGATCGCCGGTCCCGGTACCGCTGGACGCACAGCTCCATCCGGATGTCGCCGGCGGCGAGCCGACGGGCGACCTCGTGGGACAGGTGGGCGGGGTCGGTGCGGGAGGGGGCGGGCGCCGGCGGCGTCCCCTCGGCGGGACGCAGCAGGTACCGGACGGCGAGGGGGCCGCCCCACCGGATCGCGCCCCGGCTCCAGTAGGTCGCCGTGGCGACGCTGCCGATCCGGGTCCGTGCCTTCCGGATGTTCCCGAGCATGCGGACGGTCTCCCGGAGCCCCACGCGGAAGACCAGCCGCACCAGGCCCACCGCCTGCGACACGCGGCCGCCTGCGGTCGCGACGGCGAACTCCACGAACTGGCGGGCGTCCCGGGCGTGGGACGCCGGGTAGTTGGTCATCAGCAGGTCGTGCTGCTCACCGTCCGAGACGGTCACGCGCAGCGCCACGCCGCGCAGGTCCTTCTCGTGGTCGGGGCGGCCGCTCCCGGCGGCGTTGGAGAACCGGACGGTGGTGCGGTAGACCCGACCGGGGCGGGCGAACCCGACCTGCAGGTCCTCGGGCAGGTCGTCCAGGAAACGCAGCTCGGCGTCGCTGACGGTCAGGGTGGCCTTGGCGTGGAAGGCGCGGTCGACCCCGTGCGGGACGCCGTGGACGCTGGCGGCCCGCTGGTTCCTCCGCTGGACCCGCATGATCTCCCACGCGAGGTCGTCGAACAGCCGCCGCTCGGCCTCCGGGCTGCCGCCGGCGTACTCCTCGGTCCACGGGGCGGTGGCCGGGGCGGTCGTCGCGCTCGTCGGGACTGTCCTCGTGGCGCTCATCGGTCCTCCGGGTCTGCGTGGTGTGCTGCGAAGGGGACTCGTCGGGGTCACTCGTCCCGGAAGCGTTCCTCGACCATCTCGACCAGACCGTCGATCACCCCGTCCGGTGAGGGGCTGTAGTGCGGCACGGCCCAGCGGGTGATCCGGGCGTCGATCACCGACGGTCGGCCGGAGGCCAGCGCGGCGGCGAACGCCTGCTCGAACTCGTCCTCGTCGTCGACCGTGTAGCCGTCGGCACCGCAGGCGCGGGCGTATGCGGCGAAGTCGGGGTTCTGGAACTCCACCAGTGCGCTGCGGCCGTAGGCCGACAGCTGGTAGAGCTTGATCAGCTTGAACTGGTTGTCGTCGAAGACCACCCAGATGACCGGGATGTCGTTCTCCACGGCGGTCATCAACTCGAAGCCGGACAGCGAGTAGCAGCCGTCGCCGCAGCCGACGACGACGGTGCGGTCCGGCTGGGCGACCTTCACCCCGAGCGCACCGTTCGTGTGCCCGGCCATCGGGCCGAACTGGCCGGCCTTGCGGAAGTTCTGCCCCTTCTCGAGCTCGACGTAGTAGCCGAGCCAGGCCAGGTGGGCGCCGGCATCGGCCAGCAGGACGGCGTCGCGCGGCAGCATCCGGCCGACGATCTGCGCGAGCTTCCCGGGGTGGATGGTCTTCGGCGTCGGTTGCAGGATCCGCCGGGCCTCCCAGTTGCGCCCCAGGACCTCGCGGCGAGGAACGGGGCCGACCTTCCGGTCGAGAGCGTCGGTGAGGGCGGCGACCCCCCGCCGGGCGTCGGCCAGCAGCGTGTGGACGGGCTCGTACCCACTGCGGCCGAACTCGGACTCGGCGATGTTCAGCTGGATGAGGACCTTGCCGTCGAACAGGTCCTCCCGGTAGTTGAAGGTGGCGTGCTGGGCGAGTGAGTTGCCGATGGCCAGCACCACGCGGGCCTGCTGGAACGCCTTCCACGCGCTGGCGTGGCCGCTGTCGGCGAACACGCCCACCGACAGGGGATGGTCCTCGTCCACGATGCCCTTGCCGTCCAGCGTCGTCAGGAGCGGGATCTGGAACCGCTCGATGAACCGCTCCACTTCCGCGCCGGCACCGCTGCGGATCGCGCCGAAGCCGACCAGCGCGACGATCGGCTCGTCCTCGTCGATCGCCGCGGCGAGGACCCGGGCGACGGTCTCCACCTGCGCCGGGTCCGGGAGGACCTCGGGCACCTGCAGCCGGACGTCGTGGTAGTTCTCTACCTCCACCCCGCGTTCGGTGAGGTCCTCCGGGACGTGCAGGTGTACCGGGCCGGGCTTGCCGGAGAGCGCGACGTTGACCAGGTCCTCGACGACGTCGGACGTGTCGGCGATGTCCTCGAGGAGGACCGACTTCTTGGTCGTCGCCTCGAACACCTTCCGCGAGTCAGGCGTCCCCCCGAGGCCTGAGGTCTCGTTGAGCGATCCCCGTCCACTCCATCTCCGGTCGGCATATCCGGAGACGGCGAACACCGGATAGGAATCCGACATCGCCATGGCCAGGCCGGAAATGAGATTGAACGCGCCCGGGCCGGCCGTGGCGAAACAGAAGCCGAGGTTGTCGGTGAACATCGCGTGGCCGCACGCCATGAACGATGCGGCCTGTTCGTTCCGGGTGATGATTGGTCGGATCTTCTTCGATGCTCCGAGGGCGATCATCAGACCGGCCGCGTTCTCGCCGGCGCCACCGTAGGCAGCCTCCACTCCCGCTGACTCCAGGCCCCTGACGATCGCCTCGTACACACGCACGGCCTGCGCCTCCTGTCTCGTTCAGGGCGCCCGCCACCGTGGCGACGCACGCTGTGAATGGCAGAAATGCATCAAATGGCTGAAAGGTGTCCTCAGATCGCTCGGGACCTTCGCCACTGTGCGGCTGACACCCTCGTGGGAATGGCTCAGTAGTTCGTGCGACGGCTCCGGCCCCCGTGATCGGAACGACTTGCGGTAGTGGCCGTCGTCACCACCTCAACTTGCCACGCGGGATGCCGTGCCGGCCACGGGCCGGAGCTCGTACAAGTGCAGAGCTCCAGGCACCAGTCCTGGTCCTCCGATGGACGTGAGCGCTGTTATCAAGGCGGCGAAGCCGGTAAAAGTCACATTCTCCTCCGACTGGTTCACCTCTGGAAAGGTGAGGCGGATGTCGATGCTGTGGCTATCGGGCACCACCTCCACCGTCCCTTCGATGACAAGGCCATGCTGAGTTGACGCGAACGAGGGATTCGCTATTTGTCGTCCATCCACGCTCAGAGAGACGACAGCAGTGCCCGACATGCCGGCTGTGTCGACTACTGCGTCGACACCCTTGCCGATGAGGACATAGTGGTCAGCCGGATCACATGCCATGACTCCCTCTCCTTCGGGGTGTTGATGCGCCCTGTCCCGGCGGCTCGATGAGCAACGCGATGACCCGCTTCCACGGCCCTCAAGAGGAGAGTAGGAGCGTCGCGTCACCACGACGTCACCGGAGTGTCACTCGTGAGTACGTCCAATTCAACGTGATGGGCGTTGAATCAACGATCCGGCCGGCGCCCGTTCGACGGCACTGGGACGCGCAGGCGTATTCCACTGGTGCGACCATCACCGTGTATCCATGAGCTCCTACTCGGAGGACACGCGTCGGGGCCGTCGAGATTGACGGCGTGTGCCACATGGACGGCCGCGTCGGGGACCGGAGCAGCGAGACCCCTACGTGCGGGCCGAGGTCAGCGGCGAACCCGGAGTTCTCCCGGAGAGGACGCGGGTCGTGGACCACTACACGCACCCGCCGGCGTCGACCACGGTGATTGCCGCCGACGCGCTCGGACCGGTGACGCCGCGGACCTTCGATCCGCCGCCGGGCCGGAGCCCGGACGGCCACCGGGTGGAAGTGCCGTTGACCTACAGCCGCGGACCGGACGAGACCTGGATCCACGGCGGCCTGCGGATCGGCGACGGGCAGGCGGTGACGTGCTGCGCGCCCTCGCGCAACAGCACCCACTGGCAGACGTAGCTGGCCCGGCTCGAGCAGGCCAACCCGACCGGTGCGACCGCGGTGATCACCGACAACCTGTCCAGCCACTCCAGCCTGGCCACGCGGGCCTGGCTGGCCGGGCATCCGCGCATCGAGCCGGTCTCTATCCCGAAGGGTGCCTGCTGGCTGAACCCGCAGGAGGCCTGGTGGCGCATCTTTCC
>DASQXT010000291.1:0-6551 GCA_035639575.1 Geodermatophilus sp. | reverse complement strand
GTCCCCGGCCTGCGCACCGGTCATCGACCGGTGCACGGTTCGGCGGCGTCCGTCGGGTGTCGCACGGTCAGCGACGCGGGCCCTCCGGACGGCGACCGACGGTAGGTGGGCCCTAAGGCCCTGTCCAAAGTGGGGACGGGGAGTTCGGGGGGTGGTCGGCGCGGACCGCGACACGCCGGGCTGACCACGACAAACGCCCCGCACGGCCGGCGGAGCCCGGCGGTAAACGCGCAGGTCAGAACGTTATGAAAAAGTTTCCCTTTCAACGGAGTGCCTGTGCGCAGCGTGCAGGACCCGACGCGGAGAGCTGCCGCGGTCACGTGGGTTGGAGGAGGTCTCCCGCGGGCACGATCAAGGCCGACCCAAGGAGGAACACCATGGCCGGCATGTTGAGGAAGGTCCTGGCCTCGGGGATCGCGGCGAAGGTCATCCAGGAGGCCAGCAAGCCGCAGAACCAGGCCAAGATCAAGGAGTTCATCGCCAAGCTGGGCGAGCAGAACAAGAAGCAGGGCGGCGGCCGGGGCTACGGCCGCGGTCCGGTGCGCTGAGGCCCGGCCTCTGACCGCACGGCGACCCCCGCTCACGCCGGGCGGGGGTCGCCGTCATGCTCGGGACCGTGCTGCGCATCGCCGTCCTCGACGACTTCCAGTCCGTGTCCGGTGAGTTCGCCGACTGGTCGCGGCTGCCCGAGGAGGCCGAGGTCGTCGCCTTCGCCGACCACCTCGACGACGAGGACGCCGTCGCCGAGCGGCTGGCCGGGTTCGACGTCGTCGTGGCCATGCGCGAGCGCACCCCGTTCCCGCGCAGCCTCCTCGACCGGCTCCCGCGGCTGCGGCTGCTGGTGACCACCGGTGCCCGCAACGCCGCCATCGACATCACCGCGGCGGCCGAGCACGGCGTGACCGTCTGCGGCACCGGCGCCCACCCCACCGGCACCGCCGAGCTGACCTGGGCGCTCATCCTGGCCGTGGCCCGGCACGTCCCCGAGGAGGACGCCGCGGTGCGGGCCGGCGGCTGGCAGCGCACCGTCGGCACCGACCTCGCCGGCGCCCGGCTCGGCGTCGTCGGCCTCGGCCGGCTCGGCACCCGCGTCGCCCGCATCGGCCAGGCGTTCGGCATGGACGTCGTCGCCTGGAGCCAGAACCTGACCGACGAGCGCGCCGCCGAAGCCGGCGTGCGCCGCGTCGACCGCGACGAGCTGCTCACCACCGCCGACGTCGTCACCGTGCACCTGGTGCTCTCCGAGCGCACCCGCGGTCTGCTCGGCCGCGACGAGCTCGCCCGGATGAAGCCCGGCGCGATCCTGGTCAACACCTCGCGCGGCCCGATCATCGACGAGGCCGCGCTGCTCGAGGCGCTGTCCGAGGGCCGCCTCGCCGGCGCCGGCCTCGACGTCTACGACCGCGAGCCGCTGGCCGCCGACAGCGCCCTGCGCACTGCGCCGCGCACCGTGCTCACCCCGCACCTGGGCTACGTCACGCGCGACACCTACCGGGTCTTCTACGGTGACGCCGTCGAGGACGTCGTCGCCTTCCTCCGCGGGGAGCCGGTGCGGGTCCTCACGCCTGCGTGACCCGCGCCCGGCCCGGGTACCGACAGGGCCCGGCACGAGGAGGTCAGCGATGACCGAGGGCAACATGACCGGCCGTCCCTACGGCGGCGCCAACGAGCGACCCGACGACGACGTCCTCCCCGGCGAGCGACCGGAGGAGGACCTGGTCGGGCCGCCGTCCCAGCAGGAGGAGCCGCGGGCCGCGCGGGACGGCGAGATGTCGACCAGCCCGGGGGAGACCGGCAGCGGCGTCCCGGACACCGACCACCCGCTCGGCGGCCGGCAGGGCGGCAACTGACCCGGAGCGTGCTACGGCCGGGCGGTCCGGCGCGTCGTTTCCGCAGCTGACCGGCGGGGCAGGCCCTCGCGGACCCGCACCCGACAGTGAGGACGACGACCATGCAGGTCGGCTACAAGCTCGCCACCGAGGCCTTCGGACCCGAGGAGATCGTCCGGCAGACGGTCCGCGCCGAGCAGGCCGGCTTCGACTTCGTCGAGCTGAGCGACCACTTCCACCCGTGGCTGGACGTCCAGGGCCACAGCTCGTTCACCTGGTCGGTGCTCGGGTCGATGGCGGCGAGGACCGAGCGGATCGGCCTGGCCACCGGCGTCACCTGCCCCTTCATCCGGTACCACCCGGCCGTCATCGCCCAGGCCGCCGCGACGGTGCAGATCCTCTCCGGCAACCGCTTCACCCTCGGCATCGGCGCCGGGGAGCGGCTCAACGAGCACGTCGTGGGCGCCGGCTGGCCCGCGGTGCGCACCCGGCACAAGATGCTCCGCGAGGCGCTGGAGATCATCCGGCTGCTCTGGCAGGGCGGCTACCGGTCCTACGACGGCGCGTACCTGCAGCTCGAGGACGCCCGCGTGTTCGACCTGCCCGACCAGCTGCCGGTGATCGCGGTGGCCTCCGGTGGGCACTCCGCCTCGGCCATCGCCGCCGAGCTCGGCGACGGGCTGTTCGCCACCGAGCACCGCGCCGACCTGGTCGAGGCCTACGCGGCCGCGGGCGGCGACGGGCCGAAGTACGCCGAGGTGCCGATGGCGTGGGCGCCCGACGAGGACGCCGCCGCACAGGCCGCCCTGGAGACCACCCGCTGGGCGCTCACCGGCTGGAAGGTGATGAGCGAGCTGCCCAACCCGGTCAACTTCGACGCGGCCAGCAGCACGGTCAAGGTCGACGACATCAAGCAGCAGTTCTCCTGCGGCCCGGACGTCGAGAAGCACGTCGAGCACGTGCAGCCGTTCGTCGACGCCGGCTTCGACCACATCGTGCTGCAGAACGCCGGCCCCGACCCCGACGGCTTCCTCAAGGTCTGCGAGCGCGAGCTCATCGACCGGGTGCGTGCGCTGACCCCGTCGTCCTGAGGAATGACCCCGTCGGTGCCGGTCAGGCGGCGTCGAGGGGTGAGCGGTCGGCCCGGGGGTCCAGCAGGCCGGCCATGCCGGTCAGTCGCAGCAGCCGGACGGTGAACGGCGAGGGGTCGACCAGGCGCAGCGTGCAGCCGCGGTCCTCGGCCAGCGCGGCGCCCGCGGCGAGCACCCGCAGCCCCTCGGCGTCGCAGAACGTGATGCCCGCGGCGTCGATGGTCCAGGTGCGGTGGCCGGTCACGCTGAGTGCGTACAGCGCGTCGCCGAGCCGGTGCGCGACGAGGCGGTCGAGCTCACCGGCGGCGGTCACGCGGCCGGTCTGCAGGTCGATGGACAGGAGCAGCGGACGCTCGAACGAGCGCTGCGGGATGACACGTGCGCGCATGGTGCTCCCCCCTGGGGACACCAGCCGGCAGCTGAGCACCGGACGGAGTCCCCACGGACGTGGGCGTCCGGGCCAGCTCTTCGACCCGGTTTCCGACGTTAACAGGACCGTTCGGTTTTGGCTCGTGCACGATGGAGTGGCCTACCACCGGTCTGTGCCGACACGCCGGGCGGTGCCGCCGGGCCCTCCCCGGACGTGGACCGGCCGGCGTCCGCGGGTGCGGACACCGGCCGGTGTGGTGCGGGTCAGGCCCGGTCGGTGCGGGGTAGGTAGGGCGCGCCCGGGTTGAAGACCACGAGGGTGTACTGGTCGAACCGGCGGATCCAGGACCTGATCGTGCGAGCGGTCCGCGTGGTGCTGCGGGATGGCATGGGTGTCCTCCTGTCGTTCTCCGGACGTGCGTCGTCCGGAGGCGGTCGTCTGTGGTGGCTGACCGGCCGGCCCGGCACTGGGCGGCGGCGCGTCGGTGCGCACACGTGCTCTCGCACGCGGGACGGCGCCGTCCCAGGTCAGCTGCGCCCGGCGTCGTCGCGGGGCGCGGTCACCGGCGCGAGCGCGCGCCAGCACCCAGAGGAACGTGCACGCAGCGGTCCCCGTTCCGCGATCCCGATCACGCACCCCGTTCCGGGACCGCGAGGACCCGTCGGACGCCGTCCGGGCGGACGAGTGACGCGTGCACGGCACAGGCCGGGGTAGTCCGTTCCCCGTGAGCGAGACGACGAGCGGCCGCGTCAGCAAGGTCGGGGCGGCGGACGTGCATGCCGGACAGATGGGGCAGCGGGACCTGGCTGCGGGCTCCCGGGTGGCGATGCGGCTGTGGGCGGCGGAGGAGCCGACCCAGGGCAAGCCCGAGGCGGTCCGGGAGTACGAGACGGTGGGGTACGTCGTCACCGGGCGGGCCCGGCTGCGCGCGGGGGACCAGACGCTGGACCTCGGGCCCGGCGACTCCTGGGTGGTGCCGGCCGGGGTGGGCCACACCTACGAGATCCTCGAGGAGTTCACCGCGGTGGAGGCGACCTCCCCGCCCGCGAGCCAGGCCGGCCGGGACGCCCCGCCCGCCTGAGCAGCGCCGCGCCGGGCGGGGGGATCCCTTCCCGGCGACGTCTCCCGCTGCTTCCCATGGGAAGCAGCGGGAGAGCACGCCGGGACCTGACCCCGTCCTCGGCCCCTGCCCACCACGCGGGGCAGCGGGAGACGTCCGCGAGGACCGGCCCGCCGCGGTGGGGCCTCGTCAGTCGCCCTTGACGTTGACCACCTGATGCAGGGTGTGCCGGACCTCCACCAGGTCTGCGGCGTCGGCCATGACGACGTCGATCGGTTTGTAGGCATCGGGGTGCTCGTCGAGGAACGCGTCCGAGCGGCCCCAGGCGATGCCCTTCATCCGCCGGTCGAGGTCGGCGCGGGTGAACATCCGCCGCGCGGCACCCCGCGAGTGGTTGCGCCCGGCGCCGTGCGGTGCCGAGGTCAGCGACTCGACGTCGCCCTTGCCGACGACGACGTAGGACGCCGCGCCCATGGAGCCGGGGATCAGCCCCCACTGGCCGGCCCGCGCGGAGATCGCACCCTTGCGGGAGAGCCACACCTCGGTGCCGTAGTGGGTCTCCCGCTCGGTGTAGTTGTGGTGGCACTGCACGACCTGCGCCCGGTGCACCTCCTCGCCGACAAACCGCGAGACCTGCTCGGCGAGGCGGTCCATCATCTCCTCGCGGTTGAGCGCGGCGAACCGCTGCGCCCAGTGCAGCGCCTCGACGTAGGCGTCGAACTCCGCCGTCCCCTCGGTGAGGTGGGCCAGGTCGCGGTCGGGCAGGTCCATGTCGCGGCAGCGCTCCTGCGCCACCCGGATGTGCCTGGACGCCAGCCGGTTGCCCACGCCACGCGAGCCGGAGTGCAGGAACAGCCACACCCGGTCGTCCTCGTCGAGGCAGACCTCGATGAAGTGGTTGCCCGAGCCGAGGGAGCCCAGCTGCAGCGGCCAGTTGTGCGCGACGCCGTCGGCCTGCGCCACGCCCGGGAGGTCGCGCAGCTCCTCGACCCGCGCCGCCGCCGTCTCGCGCAGCTTCTTGTTGTAGCGGCCGGCCGACAGCGGGATCGCCCGCGAGATCTGCTCGTGCAGCGTCGCCAGGTTGCGGCCCCGGACGTCGTCCCCCGTGAACTGGGTGCGCACGGCCATCATCCCGCAGCCGATGTCGACCCCCACCGCCGCCGGGATGACAGCCCCGTCGGTCGGGATCACCGAGCCGACGGTCGCCCCGAGCCCCAGGTGCGCGTCGGGCATCAGCGCCACGTGCGGGTGGATGAACGGCATCGAGGCGGTGCGCTCGGCCTGCAGGCGCGTGGTCGGCTCGAGGATCGACGCCCAGTTGAGCAGCCGGTCGTTGATCTTCTCCATGGCCCTCCCGTCCCGGGTCAGAGGTGGACGGTGGGGCAGGGCCGCCGTCCACCTCCGCACTACCCGGTCGAGGAGCTCAGTCGTCCTTGTCCCGGCCGTGGCCCCGGCCGCGCTCCTTCTTGTCGTCCTTGCCGTGCCCGGTCGCGGTCTGGGGTGCCGGCGCAGGGGCCGCCGTCGTCGGCGGCGGAGGCGGGGCGACCGCGTGGGTGACGGTCACCGTCGTCCCGACCGGGAGCTCTCCGATCGGCGCGAGCGCGAGGACCTGCCCGGTGGGGACGTCGGCCCGCTCGACCGCCACCAGCGTGACCGGCAGGTCCAGGCCGGTGAGCCGCGCCTGCACCTGCGCCACCGGCTGACCGACGTACTTCGCCGGGTCCACCCGGACGTAGGTGCCCGAGGGCCGCGGGGCGGCCGGCGTCGGCGCCGCGGACGTGGTGGGGGTGGCCGCGCGCGGCGCCGCGGTGGGGACGTCGCGGGTCCCGAGCACCAGCCCGGTGACGATCAGCGCCGTGGCCACCAGCCCGACCAGCACGGGCACCACCAGCCGGCGCACGCGGCCGCGGTCGTCGGGCTCCTCGTCCTCGTCCCCGAGCGCGGGCAGCAGCGGAGGGACGGCGGCCGCGTGCGAGCCTCCCGGCAGCGGGGCGGTGGTCGACTGCGGCCCGGGGGCGATGGGCAGCACGCGGGTCGCCGTCCGCTCGTCGACCGGCTCCGGCGCGCGACCCGCGGCGGCGGTGCTCGTGGTGGCGGCCACCGCGGCGACCAGCGCGGCGCCGTCCGGGATCCGCGCGGCCGGGTCGGTGGCGAGGGTGCGCTCGACCAGCTCGCGGACCGGCGCGGGGACGTCGGCCGGC
>DASQXT010000290.1:0-12900 GCA_035639575.1 Geodermatophilus sp. | reverse complement strand
ATCGCGTCGGCGCAGGCGCGGCACCTGGGCCACAACCGCGTGGTCGACTTCGTGTTCGGCGGGGTGGCGCCCGGCACCGAGCAGCAGGAGATCGAGGTGGCGGGCCAGGTCGGGCGCCTGCCGGCGCGGGTGCACCGACCGGTGGGCGCGGAGGGTCCCCTGCCGCTCGTGCTCGACTTCCACGGCGGGGGCTGGGTGCTGGGTGACCTCGACGGGGTCGACTGGCACTGCAGCAGCGTCGCGGCCGCGGTGGGGGCGGTCGTGGTCTCCGTGGACTACCGGCTCGCGCCCACCCATCGCTGGCCGGCCGGCCCCGAGGACTGCTACGCCGCGCTGTGCGACGTGGTGACCCGGGCGTCGGAGTTCGGCGCCGACCCCGACCGCGTGGCGGTCATGGGCGACAGCGCCGGCGGCAACCTCTCCGCCGTCGTCGCGCTGATGGCGCGGGACCGCAACGGGCCCCGGATCGCCTTCCAGGGGCTGGTCTACCCGGCCACCGACCTCACCCTCTCCAGCCCGTCGATCGACGAGAACGCGGACGCCCCGGTGCTCACCAGGGCCGACGTCGAGGCCTTCCGGGACCTCTACCTGGGCGGACAGGACCCCCGCGACCCGTACGTGTCACCGCTGTTCGCGGCCGACCACTCCGGACTGCCGCCCGCGCTGGTCCAGGTGGCCGAGCTCGACCCGATCCGCGACGACGGGCTGCGCTACGCGGCCGCGCTGCGGGCGGCAGGGGTGCCGGTGCGGACGACGACGTACGTCGGCATGCCGCACGGCTACCTCAGCTTCCCCGGCTTCTGCCGCAGCGCCCCGCAGGCGATGGCCGAGCTGTGCGCGGAGCTGGCCCTCCACCTCCGCGCCGAGGTGTCCGAGCCCGGCACCTGACCGGTGGGGCCGGGAACGGGTCCCCGGCCCCACCGGTCATCGGGCGCCGGCCACCTCCCGCTGCGGCCGGCGCCCGGTCCCGTCCCGGGCCTGCAGGGGGTGGGGAGGACGGTGCCCTCCTAAGGTCGGGGCATGCGCGCGGTGACCCTGAGCGGACCCGGTGGCCCCGAGGTGCTCGAGTGGGGGGAGGTCCCCGATCCGGTGCTGCGGCCCGGCGAGGTGCTCGTCGACGTCGTCGCCACCGCGGTGAACCGGGCCGACCTGCTGCAGCGGGCCGGGTCCTACCCACCGCCACCCGGGGCCAGCGAGATCCTCGGGCTGGAGTGCAGCGGGATCGTCAGCGAGGTCGGCGAGGGGGTGACCGGCTGGTCGGTCGGCGACGAGGTGTGCGCGCTGCTGTCCGGCGGCGGCTACGCCGAGCGGGTCGCCGTCCCGGCCGGGCAGCTGCTCCCCCGCCCCGCCGGGGTGGAGCTGGCCACCGCGGCGGCGCTGCCCGAGGTCGTGTGCACCGTGTGGTCCAACGTGTTCATGCTCGCCGGGCTGCGCCGCGGCGACGTGTTCCTGGTGCACGGCGGGTCCAGCGGCATCGGCACCATGGCCATCCAGCTGGCCGCCCGGGCCGGCGCGCGGGTGTTCACCACGGCGGGCACCCAGGCCAAGCTCGACGTCTGCCGGGAGCTGGGTGCGGAGGTGGGCGTCAACTACCGCGACGAGGACTTCGTCGAGCGGGTGCGGGAGGAGACCGACGGCGCCGGCGTCGACGTCGTCCTGGACAACATGGGCGCCAAGTACCTGGCCCGCAACGTCGACGCCCTGGCCACCGGCGGCCGGCTGGTCTGCATCGGGATGCAGGGCGGCACCCGGGCCGAGCTGGACCTCGGGAAGCTGATGCGCAAGCGCGCCTCGGTGCACGCCACGACGCTGCGCGCCCGGCCGGCGACCGGCCCCGGCGGCAAGGCCGAGATCGTCGCGGCGGTGCGGCACGACGTGTGGCCCGACGTCGAGCGGGGCGTGGTGCGGCCGATCGTCGACCGCCGGCTGCCCATGTCGCAGGCCGCCGAGGCGCACCGCGTGGTCGACGCCAGCGAGCACGTCGGGAAGGTCCTGCTGCTCACGCAGGGGTGAGTCAACGGGGCCGTAGCGCGGCGACCGCGTCGACGAGGTACCCGACCTCCTCGGCCGTGTTGTAGTGCATCAGCCCCAGCTGGACGGCGCCGCCCTCCTCGTTGGCCCCCAGCGCGTCGAACAGCTCCCGGGCGGACAGGTCGCCGTCCCACGCGCAGATGCCGCGCCGGGACAGCTCGTGGGCCACCTGCCGCGGGCGCATGCCCGCGATCGCGAACGACAGCGTCGGCGTGGTGTGCGGGGCCGAGCCGATGACCTGCACGTGGCGCATCGCGCGCAGCGCCTGGTCCAGCCAGTCGAACAGCCCGCGCTCGTAGGCGGCCACCGCGGCCATCGAGGCGACGAGCCGATCCCGCCGGGTGCCGGTCGCGAGGTCGTCCAGCGAGGCCAGGTGCTCGACCGCCGCGGAGACCCCGGCGAGCAGCTCGAAGGCGTGCCCGCCGCTCTCGAACCGGTCGGGCACCCGGTCGGTCACCGGCAGCAGCTTCTCGGGCTCCAGCTCCGTCAGCAGCTCCGGGTCGGCCACCACCGCCCCCACGTGCGGGCCGCACCACATGTCGGCGGCGACGGTGAGGAAGTCGGCGCCCAGCGCCCGCACGTCGAGGAGGTGGTGCGCCGCGGCGTGCGTGCCGTCGACGTAGACCAGCGCGCCGACCGCGTGCGCGCGCCGGGCGATCGCCGCGACGTCCGGGCGGGTGCCGATCGCGGAGCTGGCCGCCGTCACCGCGACCAGCCGGGTGCGGGGGCCGAGCAGCTCGTCGTACTGCCAGTCGGGCAGCTCACCGGTCTCGATGTCCACCTCGGCCCAGCGCACGGCCACGCCGGTGCGGGCCGCCAGCTCCACCCAGGGCCGCACGTTGGCGTCGTGGTCCAGCCGGCTGACCACCACCTCGTCGCCGGGTCGCCAGGTCCGGGCCAGCGCGCGGGCCATGGTCCAGGTCAGCCGGGAGGGGTCCGGCCCGAGGACGACGCCGGTGGACACCCCGCCGACCAGGTCGGCGACGGCGGTGCGGGCGCTGGCGACCAGCCCCTCCGCCCGGGCGGACGCCGGGAAGACCCCGCCGCGGTCGGCCACCGGCACCCGCATCGCCTGCGCCACCGCGAGCACCACGTTCTCGGGCAGCAGCGCGCCCGCCGACCCCTCGGCGTGCACCAGACCGTCGGAGAGCCCGGGGAACAGGCCCCGGACGCGGGCGACGTCCAGCCGTCCCTCCCCCGGTCCCATGGGCTTCGACACTAGACGTCGCCCCCTGCGGTCGGAGGTCACCCGGGCCGCCCCGGCAGGCCGCTGTGATGCCGGGGAGGATGGGGACATGACCGCACCTGACAACGGCAGTGGACGCTCCCAGCAGGTCGTCGTGGTGGGCCCCGACGGCCGGCCCGTCGGCACGATGCCCGTGCCCGACGGCGGAGCCACCACCGGGGACGGCGAGAGCAACGGGAGCATCGGCGACATGGTCGAGCAGCCGGCGAAGGTCATGCGGATCGGCACGATGATCAAGCAGCTGCTGGAGGAGGTCCGCGCCGCCCCTCTGGACGACGCCAGCCGCAACCGGCTGCGCGATATCCACGCCTCCTCGATCCGCGAGCTCGAGCAGGGCCTGGCCCCGGAGCTGCGCGAGGAGCTGGAGCGGATCACGCTCCCGTTCAACGAGGGCGAGACGCCGTCGGACGCCGAGCTGCGCATCGCCCAGGCCCAGCTCGTCGGCTGGCTGGAGGGTGTCTTCCACGGCATCCAGACCGCGCTGTTCGCCCAGCAGATGGCCGCCCGGGCCCAGCTGGAGGAGATGCGCCGCCGCGCGCTGCCGGGTGGCGCCCCCGCGGCCCCCCAGCAGCCCGACTTCCGCCCCGGCGGCGGCCAGTACCTGTGACACCGTGACACGGTCGGCCTGCCGGCCGACACCGCGGCCAGGAGCCGTCCCCGGCCCGCGCCGAGCCCACCCGGCCGCTCGTCGGGGACCCTCCGGGCCCCGCTCCTCACGGCCAGTACGGGGAGGCGTCGTCAGACCAGCGGCAGGTGCTTGACCACGCGGGCGGCGATCCGGCCGACCCGTCGCCAGTCCGAGGGGTGCGCCTGGGCCGGCGTCGCCACCACCGGCGTCCGCTCGGGCAGCGTGCCGTGGTGCACGACGGCGGCACCGGCCGCGTCCAGGCCGATGCCCACCCCCAGCCGGGACTCCCCGGCGGCCGCGTGGGCCAGGGCGGTGGCGTCGTCCGGGCGGGGGACCTCGGTGACGTCCGTGGGCACGCCCTCCTCCTCGGCGCCGGCGCAGACCTGCCGAAGCACCGCCGCCGGGGCCCCGGGGTGCCGGTACACCAGCACGGCCGGCCGCGGCCCCGGCGCCGTCACCTGCTCCGGCACCGGGCCTCCTCCGCCAGCAGGGCGGCGTGGGCGCGGACCAGACCCGATGCGACCGCGTTGCGGGGTCCCTCGGTGCCGAGCACGTTGCCCGTGCCGCAGACGATCCCGTGCGGGGCGAGGGCGTCGGCGATCATGTCCGGGATCTCGAAGTCCAGCGCCGAGCCGCCCAGCAGGACGACGAACTCCAGCGCCCGCAGGTTGCCTCCCGGCGCCACCTGGCGCAGCGCCCGAAGCGCGTTGACCACGAAGACCCGCCGTTTCGCCTCGCGGCGCACCCGCCGGACGTGGTCCAGGCCGTGCCGGGTGGGGACCGGTGCGGGACCGTCCGGGGTCAGCACCACGACCCGGGCGAAGACGTGCGGCGGCAGCGGCTCGTCGACGAACTCCACCGTGCCGTCCTCGTGGCGCAGGTGGAAGAAGCTCTCCACCTTGCCCAGCGGATACCACTTGACGCCCTCGGCCACCTCCCGGTCGCCCAGCGCCAGCTCGGAGTCGATCAGCTTGGTGACCAGCTCCCCGGCCCCGGCCACGTGGACGGCCGTGCACTCGCCCTCGCGGGTGAGCAGGGCGGCGTCCGTCGAGCCGCCGCCCAGGTCGAGGACGGCGATCGGCCGGTCGACACCCGGCGTGGTGAGCGCACCGCCCACCGCCATCTCGCCCTCGACCCCGCCGATCTCCGCCGCGGCGCCCAGCCCCTCGGACACCAGGTCGGCGACCAGCTGCATCCGGCTGCGGCTGGTCCGCACCATCGCCGCGAGCGCGACCGCGTTCTCCAGGGCCACCTCCCCGGCCAGCCCGCCGCGCACCTCGGCCGGGACGAACGTGTCGACCGCGAGCACGTCACGGATGGCGATCTCCGACGGCGGCACGTCCGGCTGGCCGGCGACGTCCATGACGTCGGCCATCGTGTCGCGGACCTGGGCGAGCATGCCGCCGACGTGGGTCCCGGGCTCGCCGCGCGCGTCGTCGAGGGGCTGCGCCCGGCCGACGACCTCCATGATCGCCTCCGCGCCGGCGTCGACGTCCACCCGCAGCGTCTTGCCCGCGCCGTGCAGCACCAGCTCGCCGACCGGGATGCGCCGATCGGTGACGTCCCCCGTCGGCGTGCGCACGACCACCGCCGAGCGGTTGCCGGTCAGCGCCCGGGCCACCGGGGACACCTGCCGGGTCTGGACGGGGTCCAGGTCGAAGACGGTGGCCAGGCCGTAGGAGTTGGACAGCGTCCGGATGGTCCGCCCCGGTGCTGCCACCTCGACGGCGGCCAGCATGCCCAGCGGGACCTTCTCCACGGCGGAGACCTCGTCCACCACCGGGATGGGCCGGGTCAGCCGGTTGGTGACCAGCACGGCGTCGTCCCCGGCCAGGATCGCCGCGACGACGTCCACACCGGCGGCGACGGCGGCGTTCAGCGCCGCCGCGACGTCGTCGAAGTCCCACCCGTGCGGCACGACGCACACGACCGGCTCACCCGGCTGCTGCTCTCCCAGCTCGCCGATCGACCGCGTGGTGCCGACGCCGAGACCCTCCCCACCCGGGGTGGTGGGGTTGTGCCCGATCATCGTCGACTCGGTGATGATCGTCTCGGTGATCGTCTCCATGGCCAGCCCGCTGATCACCGGCGTCGCCTCGTTGAGCAGCACGGTCCCGACCTGGCCGGCGCTCCGGCCGGCCCTGGCCAGGGCGCCGCGGATGGCCTTGAGGGCGCCCTCGGTGTTGTCCGGGGTGCCCTTCACGCCGGTGGTCCGGGTCAGGTCGGTGCCCAGGTAGGTGATCGAGCCGTCGGGCGCGACGACGGCCAGGCACGCCTCGGTCGTCGAGTTGCCGATGTCGACGCCGACGACGAGCAGCCCCTCCGGCGGGCCGCCTCCGCGTGCGCCCACCTCAGCCGGTGGTGCCCGGACCGAAGACGGCCTCGACCTCCACCGGACCCCGGCCCGCCTCGATGCAGTCGAACTCCTTGAGGTGCAGCAGTGCCGCCTTCGCCTGCCAGCGGGGGCGGGCCATCTGGTCGTTGCGGGTCGGCACCGGCTGCGGGGACTCTCCCTTGGCGTACTGCGCGGCGTTGGAGCCGATCATCCGGAACACCGCGGCGTCGAGCAGGGGGGACTGCGGGAAGAGCTCCAGGTTGCTCAGCCGCGGCAGGTCCTTCTGGTGGATCATCGTCGTGCCGCGGGAGAGCACGCCCACCGAGATCCCCGACCCGGACAGCCTCGCCGCGGTGTGCGAGATGGCCGCCAGGTCGGCGGTGTCACGGACCCGCACCAGCCGCGCCGTCACGCCCTGTTCCTCGATGCCGGCCATCAGCTGGCGGAGCACCTCGGCGTGCGGGACGTCGACGATCGTCTTGGTGAAGTGCCCGGCGAAGGCCGGGGACAGCGCGATGACGACCTCGTCGGGGCGGGTGCCGCGCCGCGCGGGACCCACCTCCCGGAGGCTGACCGTGCGTCCCGGCGCGGTCGTCGTCGGAGTGGTCATCGTTCAGCCCACCTCGGTCTCGGGGTTGGTCGACGACGTGACGTGGCGCAGCTTCTTGAGCTGCTCCCAGCGCTCGCCCTGGAGCCGGTACCCGGTGCCCGGACCGGCGTAGTCGTTGGGGTCGTTGATCGCCGACAGCGGGGTGAAGTCCGCTGTCAGGACGGCGGAGGTCTGCAGCAGGTCACCGGACACCCGCTGGCGCAGGACGGTGAGCAGGTTCTCCGCGACGTCGTGGAAGCCGGCCGACTCCAGGCCCTTGACCAGGTCCAGGCCGGTGATCTCCCGGTCCATCACCGACTGCGCGCCCTTGAGGTCGGCGAGCACGTCCCGCAGCGGGTAGTCGTTCGAGGAGTTGGCGTAGGTGGCCGCCTCGATCTCGTCGTCGGTGATCGGCGGGAGGTCGAGGTGGGCGAAGACTGCCTGAAGCGCGCGGGCCGCCTTGTTGCGGGCGGCGAGGATCTCGTCCTCCCGGACGTGCCGCAGCCCCCCGTCGACCTGGAAGTCCCGCTGGATGGTGTTCCAGTCGTCGAAGTCCTCGGTGTCGAAGTTCGACCCGGCGAACATGTTGTCGGCGTTCGGGACCGACGAGTACCCGGAGCACACGAAGTCGGTGCCCGGGAGCATCTGGGGCATCGCCCGCGCCGTCCGGCGCATGGCCGAGTGCGAGAACGACTGGTCGTTCCCCGACGCGCACTCCAGGTCGACCATGCTGGCCACCAGGTTCTCCGCGGCCACCGCCCGGAGGCCGCCGGGCACCGCCCCGGGCACGCCGATGCAGCTGATCGAGCCGTTCTGCAGCCCCTGCACCCCGGCCCCCTTGGCCATGAGGATGCAGCGGATCTCCAGGTACAGCATCGACTTGCCCTCGGCGTTGCCCATCTGCACCTCCGACCCGGTGCCCGAGGTGAAGCGCATCTTGATCCCGCGCGAGGCGTAGGCCGCGGCCAGGAACGCCTTGGACCACGGGGTGTCGTCCCCGTCGACGAACACCGACTCGGTGCCGTAGATCGAGATGGTCTCCGCGTAGGCGGTGATGCCGCGCATCCCGAGCTCGAGTTCGGTGGCCTCCTCCAGCGCGCACTGCGTGAGCACGCCGCCCCGGCCGACCTGGGCGCCCACCTGCAACGCGATGGCCACCAGGGGGGCGTACCGCAGGACCCCCAGCGTCGTCTCCAGCTCGGCGAACCCGCGCAGGGCTCCCTCGGCGGCGTCCGCGGCGACCTGGATCGGGTTGTCCCGGGCGCTGGTGGAGTGCCCCTGGTTCGCCGGGGTGCGCCGGGCACGCATCTTCTGCATCCCCTGCATGATCTCCACGACGTTCATCAGCTTGACGACGTCGAGGACCTTGGCCGGCGTGAGGCCGCGGGTCACCGCGAGCACCTCGTCGCGGGAGACCCCCGGGTCGATGAGCATCCGGGCGATCTGGGCCGAGGGGATGGCCATGGACTCCTCGGCCGACGCGACGTCGATCGCGTGGTTGGCGATGAAGGTGTCCATGAAGTCGAAGTCCTCACGCGACCTGCCGTCGAGCTCGACGATCCGGCCGTCCTCGACCCGCACGCTGGGCGCCGGGTCGAACTCGCTCTCCATGGCGACGAGGCCCTTCTCGGGCCACTCCTCGACGAACCCGTCGAGGTTGACCGGGCGGGCCTCGAGGATCTCGGTCCTCAGCGACTGCTTGGCGGCGGCGCCGGTCGGCCGGGGCGCGGTGGTGGTCATCTGCGGGAGCCCTCTCTCACTGTTCGGAGTCGGCGACGGGGCGGGCGAGCAGGTCGCGGCGCCCGTAGACCTCGGCGGCCTCGCGGACCAGGGCCGCGCAGACCGGCGCCGAGTAGGTGCGCTCCAGCCGGTCGGCCATCTCCTCCAGGGCGGCGCCGGTCGAGGCCCGCGGGCGCAGCGCGTTGTACATCGCGAGCACCTCGGCGTCGGGGATGGCCGTCATCTCGGCGGCCCGCCGGAAGTTGGCGGCCAGCTGGGGCCGGCCGCTGGCGTCGGCGAGCTGGGCCTGCAGCTGCAGCGTCTCGGGCGCGATCCGCAGGTCCTCGGGCGACAGCTCACCGGAGACGACCGCGTCCATCGTCAGGGCGGTGATCGGCTTGCCGGTCGGCGTGCGCAACAGGTCGGGACGGTTGGTCGACAGGGGGTAGTCCGCTGCGGACAGCTCGGGAGGCGGCTGGGCGCTCATCGCAGGCTCACTCCTCGGGTGGTCAGCGCATCAGGTGGTTAGCGCATCGGGACGAGGCATCCGGACGTGGCATCGGGCCACCACGCCATCGCGTCACTGTGGCACGCGCCACGTTGCACCGACGTTGCTCTCGTCCGGTCGCTCCCCGACCTGCCCGTCCGGAGGGGCGGGGACCTGCCCGACCGGAGAGGTGTCCGACCCGGCCCGGTGCGGTTTGCTCCCCGGACATGGGTGCCTCGCTGACGTACGACTCCGCCCGCCGCGTCCTGGACGCCGGGATCGCCCGCGCCGAGGAGATCGGCCAGCCGATGAACATCGCCGTCGTCGACGACGGCGGCCACCTGGTGGCGTTCGGACGGATGGACGGGGCGATCAAGGCGAGCATCGACATCTCCACCCGCAAGGCGGTCACCTCGATCCTCATGGCCCTGCCCACGGAGGACCTCACCCCGCTGGTGCAGCCCGGTGCGGAGCTCTACGGGCTCGAGCAGACCGCCGGCGGCCTCGTGACCTTCGGCGGCGGCGTGCCGCTGTACCGCGACGGCGAGATCGTGGGCGCCGTCGGCGTCAGCGCGGGGTCGGTGGAGCAGGACGTCACCGTGGCGAAGGCGGCCGCCGCTGCGCTCGAGGGCTGACGCCGGCTCCTCCCGCGCGCCTTGCTGGCCGGACGGGCATGGGTGATGATCCGCGGCAGGCCGGCGCCGCCCGCCCGGCGAGGACGCTCGGGGGTGTCATGACCCGCTCTGCCCGGCACCGGCTCGCCTGCACCGGCTCCGACGTCGTCGGTACCGATGCCGCCGCCCGCGCCAGGCAGCTCGCCGAGACCTTCGACGCCGTGCTCGGCAGCGGTCCGGTCCACCAGGCGCCGCGCCCGGTCGTGTCCGCCTCCTGGGAGCGCAGCCTCGCGGCCCGCGTCGACCCCGACCGCCGGACGCCGCCGGTGGTGCACGCCCCCGACGAGCTGCGCGAGATCCGGGCGGCCCACCCGCTGGGCGCCGTCATGCCCCTGCTGCGGGACAGCCTCGTCGGCATCGCCGAGGACGCGGTGCACCTCGTGCTCGTCACCGACGCCGCGGGTCACGTCCTGTGGCGCGAGGGCGCCGTGGAGCTGCTCGGTCCCGCCGACCGGGTCGGCCTGTTCCCGGGCACCAACTGGAGCGAGGCCGCCATCGGGACCAACGCGATGGGCACCACGCTGGCGGTGGACGCGCCGGTGCAGATCCACTCCGCCGAGCACCTGGTCCGCACGTACCACTCGTGGACCTGCGTGGCCGCGCCCGTGCACGACCCCGACACCGGGGCGGTCCTGGGCGCGGTCGACGTCAGCGGACCGCTGCGGACCATGCACCCGTCGCTGGCCCAGCTGGTGGCGACCACCGCGCAGCTGGCGGAGACCGAGCTGCGGGTGCGACTGGCCGAGGCCGACCAGCGCTTCCTGCTGCGGAACACGCCGCACCTCGCCTCCCTGCGGGGTACGGCCGGCGCGCTCGTCACCCCCACCGGCCGGGTGCTCGCCACCGAGCCCTCCGGCGGGTGGCCCGACCGCGTCGACCTCGACGGGGGGACCGATCGGGTGCTGCTGCGGGACGGCCGGGAGGTGCTGGTCGAACCCCTCGCCGAGGGCTACCTGGTCCGGGTGCCGCAGCGCCCCTCCCGCGCGGCGAGCCCGTCGCGGCCGTCGGCGCTGTCGCTGAGGGTCACGGGCAGCGGCGCACCCAGCGCGGTGCTCGACGGTCGCGCCGTCCCCCTGCCGCTGCGGGCGGCGGAGATCCTCACCGCGCTCGCCCTGCACCCCGAGGGCCTCACCGGGGAGCGGCTCGCCTACCTGCTCTACGGGGACGACGGCAACCAGACGACCGTGCGCGTCCAGGTGCGCCGGCTGCGCGCGCTCATCGGCGCCGACGTGCTGCGCACGCGGCCCTACCGGCTGGTGGGCGCGGTGGACAGCGACTTCGGTTCGGCCCGCCGTGCGCTGCGGGCCGGGCAGGTGGCCACCGCGCTGCGGGCGTGCGCCGGCCCCCTGCTGCCGCGGTCGGACGCCACGGAGATCCGGCAGCTGCGCGAGGAGCTGACCGCCGGGCTGCGTGCGGCGGTGCTGGCCACCCGCGACGTGGGGCTGCTGCACGCCTTCGTCCTGCACCCCCAGGGCGAGGACGACCTCGACGCCCACGACCGTCTGCTCGCCCTCCTGCCGGCCGGAGACCCGCGGGCGGCCGGCGTGGCCCTGCGCGCGGCCCGCCTGCGCGCCGAGTGACGAGGAGGGATGGCGCGGTCCGATGACACCGTCGACCTGCCGGTCGACACCGCGGCCACGTGCCGTCCCCCTCCTGCGTCGAGCCGCTGCCCATGGCCCGGTCGGGGAGCCTCCGGCCCCGCGACCGGGCCACTCCGGCCAGGTGCCGTCCCCGGCCCCTGCCGGAACCGCTCGGCCTACAAGGTGGCCAGGAAGGCGGCGACGCCGTCGTCCTCGTTGGTGCCGGTCACGTCGGTGGCCGCGGCGAGCAGGTCGGGGTGGGCGTGCGCCATGGCCACCGCCCGGCCGCCGCCCTCGCGCACCCAGTCGAACGCGGCGATGTCGTTGGGCATGTCACCGAAGACGACGACGTCCTCCGGGCCGACGCCGTGCTCCGCGGCCACCTTGGCGATGCCGGTCGCCTTGGTGACGCCGCGCGCGGAGATCTCGGCCAGGGCGTCGGTGGAGGAGTTGGTGACCGTCGCGGTGTCGCCCACGACCTGCTCCACCAGCGCCACGAACTCGTCGCGGGGCAGCGTCTCGTGACGGGCCAGGAGCTTGGCGACGGGTGCGGCGACCAGCTCCTCCAGGGGCGCCACCCCCACGCCGGGCGCGTCGACGTCCCACCGCGGCCGGTAGACCGGCTCGTGACGGAACTCCAGGCCGTACTCGACGGCGAACCAGGTGTCGGGCTGGTGCCGGCGCAGCTCGGCGGTGACCTCCTGCAGCACCTCCGGCGCCAGGGCGTCCTCCTCGAGCACCTCGAAGCCGGCCAGGTCCAGCAGGACGGCGCCGTTGCAGCACACGGCCGTGCCGTACCGCAGCACCTCGCGGATGCGCACCATCCAGCGCGGCGGCCGGCCGGTCGCCAGCACGATCGGCACGCCGTCCGCACGCCAGCGCTCCAGCTCGGCCACCGTCGCGTCGCTGACGGTGTCGTTCCCGCGCAGCAGGGTGCCGTCCATGTCGGTCGCGATGAGCCGCGGTCTCCAGTCAGACACCCGGCCGCCTCCCGTCGAGCAGGGCCTCCAGGTACCGGGCGACGCCGTCGACGTCGTGCCCGCTGGTGACCAGTGGTGTGGCCGCCCGGACCGCGGGGTGCGCGTTGGCCACCGCGACCGCCCGGCCGCCGGCGTCGCGCACCGCCTCGATCATGGGCAGGTCGTTGGGCATGTCGCCGAACACCAGCACGTCGCCGAAGCCGACGCCGTAGCGCTCGAGCGCGATGGCCAGGCCGGTCGCCTTGGTGATGCCGGGCGGCAGCACCTCGATGAAGCCCAGCCCGGCGTGGGTGACCTCGGCCTGGGCCGGGTCGACCACGCGGCGGGCGCGGGTGAGCAGCTCGTCCTGGCCGAGGGTCGGGGAGCGGAGGAAGACCTTGAGCACCGCGCCGGTCGGCAGCACCTGGTGCCGGGGAAGCAGGTGCGCCGGCTCGGGGTAGGGCCAGTCGAAGCCGTGCTGCACCCGCAGCGGGGAGTGCACCTCGCCCTGCTCGGCGGCGTCCTCCACCGCGAGGACCAGCTCACCGGCGACCGACTCGATCCGCTCGATGACCGCGGTGGCCTGCTCGCGCGGCAGGCCCACCGTGCGCAGCACCTCGTCGCGCTCCAGGTCGACGACGAAGCCGCCCTG
>DASQXT010000289.1:0-24260 GCA_035639575.1 Geodermatophilus sp. | reverse complement strand
CACCACATCGCCAAGAGCGAGTTCACCGTGCCGTTCGTCTGCGGCGCCACCGACCTGGGCGAGGCGCTGCGGCGGATCGCCGAGGGCGCGGCGATGATCCGCTCCAAGGGCGAGGCCGGCACCGGCAACGTGGTCGAGGCCACCCGGCACATGCGGGCCATCCGCGCCGGCATCCGGCGGCTGGGCACCCTCGACGCGACCGAGCTGTTCGTCGCCGCCAAGGAGCTGCGCGCCCCGTACGACCTGGTCGCCGAGGTCGCCCGGTTGGGCAAGCTGCCGGTGGTGCTGTTCACCGCGGGCGGCATCGCCACCCCGGCGGACGCGGCGATGATGATGCAGCTGGGCGCCGAGGGCGTCTTCGTCGGCTCGGGCATCTTCAAGTCCGGCGACCCGGCGCAGCGGGCCGCGGCCATCGTGCAGGCGACCACCTTCTCCGACGACCCCGCCGTGATCGCCAAGGTCTCCCGCGGCCTCGGGGAGCCGATGGTGGGCATCAACGTCGCCACGCTGCCGGAGAGCGAGCGGTACGCCACCCGCGGCTGGTGACCCGGCGATGGCGCAGCGGGGGGACGTCGAGGACGTCTGCGCCACCGCCGTCCCGGCGCGGGATCCCGCGCCGGGACGGCGGATCGGCGGCGTCGACCTCGCCCGCGGGCTCGCCGTCCTCGGCATGTTCGGCGCCCACCTGGGCGCCACCGGCGAGCTGGGCTGGGACCCGGGCACCTGGCGGGCGGTGGTCGACGGCCGCTCGTCGATCCTGTTCGCCACGCTGGCCGGCGTCTCGATCGCGCTGGTCTCCGGCGGCCGCACGCCGGCCACCGGGCAGGAGCTCGCCCGGGCCCGCACCCGCGTCCTGGTCCGCGCCGCCTGGGTGTTCGCGCTCGGCGGCGTCCTGGAGCTGTTCGACACCTCCGTGGCGATCATCCTGGGCGTCTACGCGGTGCTCTTCGTCCTCGCGCTGCCCTTCCTGCGGTGGCCGCCCGCGCGCCTGCTGACCGCCGCGGGCGTCGTCGCCCTGGCCGCGCCGCCGCTCACCCTGGCGGTCGGGCAGTACGCCACCGGGCTGGACGAGGAGGGGGACGCCTTCACGTTCCTGCTGTTCACCGGCTACTACCCGGCGGCGGTCTGGCTGGCCTTCGTGCTGGTCGGGCTCGCGGTCGGCCGGGCGGACCTCGGTGCGGCCCGGGTGCGCGCGGGCCTGGTCGCCGGCGGGACCGGCGCCGCGGTGCTGGGCTACCTCGGTGGCTGGATGAGCACCCGGCAGCTCGCGCCGGGGCAGGACCTGGACGGGATCGAGGCCGGCTTCGGCACCTCCGGTCCGTGGGACCCGGTCTGGTTCGCCGGGGCACAGCCGCACACGTCGACGACGTTCGAGGTGGTCGGCTCCGGCGGGGTCGCGGTCGCCGTCCTCGGGGTGTGCCTGGTGGTCGCCGACCTGCTGCCGCGGCTGACGTACCCGCTGGCCTCGGTGGGCGCGCTGGCGCTGTCGGTCTACACCGCGCAGATCGTGGCCATCCGGCTGCTGGAGGCCGACTCCTCCGACGACTGGGGCCTGTGGGCGCGGTTCAGCCTCACCGCCCTGGTGCTGGCGTCGGCGTGGCGGTGGCGGCTGGGCCGTGGGCCGCTGGAGCGGCTGCTGGCCTGGAGCTCGCGGCGGGCGGCCGGGCCCTGAGCCCGGGAACGTAGCCTGGTGTCTCGTGTCGAGGAAGCCCGTCGTCGGTGTGCTGGCCCTGCAGGGGGACGTCCGGGAGCACCTGGCGACGCTGCCGGAGCTGGGTGTCGAGGCGGTGGCCGTCCGCCGTCCCGAGGAGCTGGCCGCGGTCGACGCGCTCGTCGTGCCCGGCGGGGAGTCGACGACCATGGCCAAGCTGGCGGCGCGGTTCGGCCTGCTCGAACCGCTGCGCGCGGCGGTGGCCGACGGGTTGCCGGTCTACGGCTCCTGCGCCGGGATGATCATGCTGGCCGACCGGCTGGTGGACGCCCCGCCCGACCAGGTCACCGTCGGCGGGCTGGACGTCACGGTGCGGCGCAACGCCTTCGGCCGGCAGGTCGACTCCTTCGAGTCGCAGGTGGAGGTCGACGGCGTGGCCGGCGGCCCGGTGCACGCGGTCTTCATCCGGGCGCCGTGGGTCGAGGAGGCGGGGGAGGACGTGCAGGTCCTCGGCCGGGTCGTCGGGGGAGCGGCCGACGGTAGGATCGTCGCGGTCCGCCAGGGGAACCTGGTGGCCACCAGCTTCCACCCCGAACTGACCGGGGACCGCCGGGTGCACGCGCTGTTCGTCGACATCGTCCGCCGTCACCTGGCCGAGCAGGCCGGCGTGGGCGCCGGGAACGAGAAGGGACCTCTGCCGTGAGTGGCCACTCCAAGTGGGCGACGACGAAGCACAAGAAGGCCGGGATCGACGCCAAGCGCGGCAAGCTCTTCGCCAAGCTGATCAAGAACATCGAGGTCGCGGCCCGCACCGGCGGCGGTGACCCGGCGGGCAACCCGACGCTGTTCGACGCCATCCAGAAGGCGAAGAAGAGCTCGGTGCCCAACGACAACATCGACCGCGCGGTGAAGCGCGGTGCCGGTCTCGAGGCCGGTGGCGTCGACTACCAGACGATCACCTACGAGGGCTACGCCGCCGGCGGGGTCGCCGTCCTCGTCGAGTGCCTGACCGACAACAAGAACCGGTCGGCCATGGAGGTCCGCACGGCGATGACCCGCAACGGCGGGTCGATGGCCGACCCCGGCTCGGTCTCCTACCTGTTCTCCCGCAAGGGCGTCATCGTGGTGCCGAAGTCCGACACCGTCGACGAGGACACCGTGCTCATGGCCGTGCTGGACGCCGGGGCCGAGGAGGTGCGCGACCAGGGCGACACCTTCGAGGTCGTCTGCGAGCCGACCGACCTGGTCGCGGTGCGCACCGCCCTGCAGGACGCCGGCATCGACTACGACTCCGCCGACGTCGGCTTCGTGCCCAGCGTCTCGGTCGAGCTCGACGAGGAGGCCGCGGGCAAGGTCTTCCGGCTCATCGACGCGCTCGAGGACTGCGACGACGTGCAGAACGTCTTCGCCAACTACGACGTCTCCGACGAGGTGCTCGAGCGGGTCGGTTAGAGGACCTCCCTGCCCCACCGCTCGCAGGCTCGCGGCGGGACCCTGCAGGGAGGCCGTTCCAGCACCTCACCAGAGCGTGTCGGCGCCGGACCGTCGCCCGCAGCGGCTAGCGTGGGTCGAACACCAGTTCGGCTGACGTCAGGAGGCGGCTCCATGCGGGTGCTCGGCATCGACCCGGGCCTCACCCGGTGCGGGTGGGGGGTGGTCGACGGGCGTCCCGGCGCGCGGCCGACGGCCGTCGGCGTGGGCGTCGTGCGCACCGCCGCGGAGCTCGACCTGGAGCTGCGGCTGCTGGAGCTGCACACGGCCGTCACCGCGCTGCTGAGGGAGCACCGGCCCGACGTCGTGGCGATCGAGCGGGTCTTCACCCAGAACAACAAGGGCACCGCCACGGGGACGGCGCAGGCCGCGGGCGTGGCCGCGCTGGCCGCGGCGCAGGCCGACCGGCCGGTCGCCTGGCACACGCCCAGCGAGGTCAAGGCCGCCATCTCCGGCAGCGGCCGTGCGGACAAGGAGCAGGTCACCCTGATGGTCACCCGGGTGCTGGGGCTGGCGTCCCCGCCCAAGCCGGCCGACGCCGCCGACGCGCTGGCCTTGGCCGTCTGCCACGCGTGGCGCGGCCCGGCACAGCAGCGCCTCAAGGTGGCCGCGCTGGCCGGCGGCATCGGCGCGCCGGTCGTGCAGCGGACGCTGCCGCGCTGGCAGGGGGTGTCCTGGTGACCACGCTGCCGACCGGCGTGCCCCTCCACAGCTGCGAGCCGATCCTGACGGGGGTGCGACGGTGATCGCGAGCGTGAACGGCCGGGTCGCCGCGGTGTCGCCCGACGGCGCGGTCGTCGAGGTCGGCGGCATCGGCCTGGCCGTGCAGTGCACGCCGGGCACCATCGCGCGCCTGCAGGTGGGGGAGAGCGCCCGGCTGGCGACCAGCCTGGTGGTCCGGGAGGACTCGCTCACCCTCTACGGCTTCGCCGACGACGACGAGCGCCAGCTGTTCGAGCTGCTGCAGACGGCCAACGGCGTGGGCCCGCGGCTGGCCCAGGCCGTCCTGGCCATCCACCCGCCACGCGAGGTCCGCCGCGCGGTGTCGATGGCCGACGTCAAGGCGCTCACCCAGGTGCCGGGCATCGGCAAGAAGGGCGCCGAGCGGCTCATCCTCGAGCTGCGCGACCGGCTCGGGACGACCTCGGTCGACACCCAGCTGGACGACGCGCCCGCGGGCCTGCCCGCCGTCACACCGGTCGCCCCGTGGCGTGACCAGCTGGCCGCGGCCCTGGTCGGGCTGGGCTGGAGCGGCAAGGAGGCCGACGCGGCGATCGTCCAGCTCGCCCCGCTGGCCGACGAGCAGGTCACCGCGACCGGCTCGGTGGAGGTCGCCGTCCTGCTGCGCCAGGCGCTGCGGCTGCTGGGCCGGTCATGAGCGGCCCGTTCGACCGCGGGCTGTCCGCGGAGCCGGCCGAGGGCCTGTCCCGCGACTTCTCGGTGGCGGCGGGCGCCGGTGACGAGGAGCGGGTCGTCGAGTCGGCGCTGCGCCCGCACTCGCTGACCGACTTCATCGGCCAGCCCAAGGTGGCCCGCCAGCTGGAGCTGGTCCTCGAGGGCGCCAAGCGGCGCGGCCGCCCGCCGGACCACGTGCTGCTCTCCGGCCCGCCCGGGCTGGGCAAGACCAGCCTCGCGCTGATCATCGGCTCCGAGCTGGGGACGGCGGTGAAGATCACCAGCGGCCCGGCGATCGAGCGCTCCGGCGACCTGGCCGCGATGCTGTCCAACCTCGCGCCCGGCGACGTGCTCTTCATCGACGAGATCCACCGGATCGCCCGTCCGGCCGAGGAGCTCCTCTACATGGCGATGGAGGACTTCCGGGTCGACGTCGTCGTCGGCAAGGGCCCGGGGGCGACCGCCATCCCGCTGGAGATCAACCCGTTCACGCTGGTCGGCGCGACCACGCGCGCCGGCCTGCTCACCGGGCCGCTGCGCGACCGCTTCGGCTTCGTCGGCCAGATGGAGTTCTACGAGCCGGCCGAGCTCGAGCTGGTGCTGGCCCGCAGCGCCGCGCTGCTGGGCGTCGAGCTCACCGCCGACGGCTCGGCCGAGATCGCCGGCCGGTCCCGGGGCACGCCCCGGATCGCCAACCGGCTGCTGCGCCGGGTCCGCGACTACGCCGAGGTGCGCGCCGACGGCCGGGTCACCCGGGCGGTCGCCGAGGCGGCGCTGGCCCTCTACGACGTCGACGAGTTGGGCCTGGACCGGCTCGACCGTGCGGTCCTGGAGGCGCTGGTCACCAAGTTCGGCGGCGGCCCGGTGGGTGTCGCCACGCTGGCGGTCGCCGTGGGGGAGGAGCCGCACACCGTGGAGGAGGTGTGTGAGCCGTTCCTCGTCCGAGCCGGCCTGCTGGCCCGCACGCCCCGTGGCCGGGTGGCCACCGAGGCGGCCTGGCAGCACCTCGGCCAGCCGCTGCCGCGCGGCGGCGTCCCCCTCGGCCGGGTCACAGCCGACCCACAGGCCCCGGGTTCGTCGTCAGAGACCCTGTTCGACGCCTAGACTGCGGAGCGCTGGCGCGCAACTCGTCCGGCGTCGCCGCGCGCGTCCTGCACGGTCGCCCGGATGCCCCGCGCCGCAGCCGACGCACCCGAGCGGTCCCGTCCCGGGCCGCACCCCACCGCGGCCGGTACGCCGCGGTAGAGAGGCACATCTGTCGTGGAGTTGTTCCCGCTCGTCATCCTCGTGCTGGCCTTCGTGCTGCTCATCGTCGTCCCGGCGCGGCAGCGCAAGAAGATCCAGCAGCAGCAGCGGGCGCTGCAGGAGTCGCTGACCCCGGGCACGCCGGTCATGACGACGGCCGGCCTGCACGGCACCGTCGCCGCCCTCGGTGAGGGCACCGTCGACCTGCAGATCGCCCCCGGCGTGGTCGTGACCTTCGCCCGGCAGGCCGTCCTCGAGGTCCGCAAGCCCGCGGTGGCCGACCCGGCCGCCGACGGCACGGTCCTGCCCGGGGACGACGCGGACGGCGGCCCGGCCGACCGCACCCGCTGACCCGGAGCCGCACCATGGCCCAACGCACGCTGCCCGCGCGCCGGTACTTCGGCGCCTTCCTGCTGATCGTCGCCGTCCTGTACGGCCTCGTCTTCCTCACCGGCGACACCCGCACGCCGCAGCTCGGCCTCGACCTGCGCGGCGGGACGACGGTGACCCTCACCGCGGCCACGCCCGACGGTCAGGCCCCCGACCCCTCCGAGCTCGAGCTGGCCCGCCAGATCATCGAGCAACGGGTGAACGGCCTCGGCGTCGCGGAGGCCGAGGTGGTGACCGAGGGCGACTCGAACATCGTCATCTCCGTCCCGGGGGACAACGGCGAGCAGGCGCGCGAGCTGGGCCAGACCGCGCAGCTGCGCTTCCGCCCGGTCGTCCAGGGCCCGGAGCCGGCCGCCCCGCCCGCCGCGGAGACCCCTGCCGCCGGGGAGTCCGCGGCACCCGGCGACCCGGCCGCGCCGACGGACTCCGCCGCACCGACCGACCCCGCCACGCCGACGGACCCGGCCGCGCCCACCGACTCCGCCGCGCCGAGCGAGCCGGCCGCCCCGACCGACTCCGCCGCCCCCTCCGACGGCGCCGTCGCCGACCCCTCGCTGCCCCAGCCCGGCGCCCCGCCGGTTCCGCAGGAGCAGGCCGCGGCCGAGTACGCCACGCTGACCTGCGACCCGGAGGACACCACCCCCGAGGTGGACCTGCCGGAGAGCTTCGTCGCCGCGTGCACCCAGGACGGCTCGGCCAAGTACCTGCTCGGCCCGGCGATCATCGAGGGCACCCAGGTCTCCGACGCCCGCGCCGGCACCCAGCAGGCCACCGGCGAGTGGGTCGTGCTGCTGGACTTCCAGAACGACGCCGAGCAGACCTGGGCCCAGTACACCGCGGCGAACGTCGGCAAGAACGTCGCCTTCACCCTCGACGGGCGGGTCATCTCCGCCCCGACCATCCAGGGCGCGATCACCAGCAACCCGACCACGATCACCGGCTCCTTCGACCAGCAGAGCGCCGAGGAACTGGCCAACCAGCTGCGCTACGGCGCGCTGCCGCTGACCTTCACCCAGGCGACCGCCCAGTCGATCTCCACCGAGCTGGGCGCCGAGCAGCTGCGGGCCGGCCTGATCGCCGGCGCCATCGGCATCGCGCTGGTGTTCGTCTACGCGCTGCTCTACTACCGGCTGCTGGGCCTGGTGATGATCGCCAGCCTCGTGCTGTCGGCGGTGGTCGTCTACGCCGTCCTGGTGGTGCTGGGCCGGCAGATCGGGTTCACGCTCAGCCTCGCCGGGATCGCCGGGTTCATCGTGTCGCTGGGCATCACCGCGGACTCGTTCGTCGTCTACTTCGAACGCCTCAAGGACGAGATCCGCGAGGGCCGCACGCTGCGCTCGGCGGTCCCGCGGGCGTGGGTCCGGGCCCGGCGCACGATCCTCTCCGCGGACGCGGTCAGCTTCCTGGCCGCGGCGATCCTCTACGTGCTGGCGATCGGTGACGTGAAGGGCTTCGCGTTCACCCTCGGCATGTCGACGGTGCTCGACCTGGTCGTCGTCTTCCTCTTCACCCACCCGCTGATGGCGGTGCTGGCCCGCTACCGCGTGTTCGGCAGCAGCCGCTTCTCCGGCCTGGGCCGCAGCCTCGACCGCCCGCGCGCGGCTCCGGGACGTCGTCCCGCCGCCGAGCGCGAGCTCGTCGCCGCCGGCACGGGCCGCACCGCGCAGGACAGGAGCCACGCATGACCGGCCGCGACCCCCGACCGGCTGCCGACGAGCTGCCGGTGGGCACCGACGCCGACGAGGCGGCGGCCGCCGACAGCGCGACCGCCGACGCCGCCGCGGCCGCCGACGAGACCGCGCTGGCCGAGGCCGGCCTGCCCCGCGAGGGCGGTACCGGCGCCCGGCGTCCGCAGCGCCGTGGCTCGCTGGCGCACCGGCTCTACAACGGCGAGGCCGGGCTGGACGTCGTCGGCCGCAGCCGGCTGATCTACCGGATCACCGCGGTCGTGGTGCTGCTGTGCATCGCCGCCGTCGTGTTCCGGGGCTTCAACTTCGGCATCGACTTCGCCGGCGGCAACAGCTTCCGGTTGCCGGGCTCCACCGAGCAGCTCGCCGAGGTGCAGCGGGCCGCGGAGGACGCCGGCGCAGAGATCGCCTCCGCGCAGGTGGTCGGGGGCAACACGCTGCTGCTGCGCACCGGGGCGCTGGACAACGACACGGAGCGCGCGGTCGTGGACGCCGTCGCCGGGGCGGCCGGCGTGCAGCCCCAGCAGGTCAGCCCCGAGGCGGTGAGCGCCCAGTGGGGGCAGGACATCACCAACCAGGCACTCGTCGCGCTGGTGGTGTTCCTGGTCGCCGTCATCGCCTTCCTGGCGCTGCGGTTCCAGCCGAAGATGGCGATCGGCGCGATCACGGCCCTGCTGCACGACATCGTCGTCACCGCCGGCGTCTACGCGCTGATCGGCTTCGAGGTCACCCCGTCGACGGTCATCGGGTTCCTCACCATCCTGGGCTTCTCGCTCTACGACACCGTCGTGGTCTTCGACAAGGTCGACGAGAACGTGCGCGACCTGGACAAGTCGGCGCGGATGACCTGGGGCGAGGCGGCCAACCTGGCGGTCAACCAGACGCTGATGCGCTCGATCAACACCACGGTCATCGCGCTGCTGCCGGTGGCCGGCCTGCTGTTCGTGGGCGCCGGGCTGCTCGGCGTCGGGACGCTCAAGGACCTCGCGCTGGTGCTGTTCGTCGGCCTGGCCGCGGGCGCCTACTCGTCGATCTTCCTGGCCACGCCCATCGTTGCCGACCTCAAGGAGCGCGAGCCGGAGGTGCAGGCGCTGCGCCGCCGGGTGCTGGCCCGTCGCGCCTCCCAGGCCCGCCAGGGCGGTGCCCGCGCGGCCGCCGGCCCGGTGGCCAGCGCCCGCCGTGCGGGTGGCACCGCGCGGCGGGCGTCCGGGGTCGCCCTCGCCGAACGCGACGAGGACCTGGGCCCGGCCCAGGCCGACGTGGTGGTCGAGTCACCGGAGTCGGTGCGCCCCGATCCGGGGCGGACGGCGCAGCCCGCCCGCAGCGGGGCGACCGCCGCGCCGCGGCCCGGCGCCCGACCCCAGCAGCCGGGCAACCGCCGGTCCGGCGGGCGGAAGCGCCGGTGAACGCCGGCGCTGCGGCGGACAGCACCCCGCTGGACGAGCTGATCGCCTCGCACGCCGTCGAGATCCCGGACTTCCCCCAGCCGGGGGTCGTCTTCCGCGACCTGACGCCGGTCTTCGCGGACGGGCCGGCCTTCCGGCGGATGGTCGAGGGGCTGGCCGCGCCGTCGCTCGTGGACCCGCGTGCCGCCGCCCTGGCCACGCCGGGCACCGGCGACCCGGGCTACGACGTCGTCGTCGGCGTCGAGGCGCGCGGTTTCCTGCTCGCCGCCGCGGTGGCGCTGGAGGCCGGCGTCGGCGTCGTGCCGGTCCGCAAGGCCGGCAAGCTGCCGCGCGAGCGGCTCTCGGCCGACTACACCCTCGAGTACGGCACGGCGACCCTCGAGGTGCACACGGACTCGATCACGCCGGGGCAGCGGGTGCTCCTGGTCGACGACGTCCTGGCCACCGGCGGCACCCTGGGCGCCAGCGCCCAGCTGGTCGAGGCGCTCGGCGGGGTCGTCGTGGCGGTCTCGGTGGTCATCGAGCTGACCGAACTGGGGGGCCGGCAGCGGCTGGCTCCCCACGCCGTGCACGCCCTCTGGACCACCTGAGAGGCAGACGACTCCCCAGGTGGGGTCGCGAGCGGGCCCTCCCCGTCTAGCATGGGGAGGTCACCCGACCGACCTCTGGGCAGGAGTCGCCATGGGCCCCGACGCCGCCACCAACGTGGCTGCCACGCGGCCCGGCGCGCCGGCTCTGCCGGCTGACGACGCAGCGCCGGCCCTGCCGGCCGGCGACCCTGCGCCTGCGCTCCCGGCCGGGAGCCAGCCCACCGACAACGGTGACCGGCAGCCCCTGCCCAGCCGCCCGGTGGTCCGCCGTCCGGACGACGTGGGCGCCGAGCCCCCTGGCGAGCACGACCCGCACGGTGGCGCACCGCGGCGCCGGGTCCGCGACCGGCTGGCCCGCCGCATCGTCGCCGGCCAGCGCAGCGGGGTGGTCCGCCCGGTGCTGGAGCCGCTCGCCGCCCTGCACCGGCAGAGCCACCCCAAGGCCGACCTGGCGCTGCTGCAGCGGGCCTACGACGTCGCCGAGGCCGCGCACGCCACGCAGAAGCGCAAGAGCGGCGACCCCTACATCACCCACCCGCTGGCCGTGGCCACGATCCTGGCCGGGCTCGGCATGGACACCACGACGCTGGTCGCCGCGCTGCTGCACGACACGGTCGAGGACACCGGGCAGACCCTGGAGTCGATCACCGAGGCGTTCGGCCCCGAGGTGGCCCACCTCGTCGACGGCGTCACCAAGATCGACCGGGTCAAGCTCGGCGACGCCGCCCAGGCCGAGACGATCCGCAAGATGATCGTGGCGATGGCCCGCGACCCCCGGGTGCTGGTCATCAAGCTCGCCGACCGGCTGCACAACATGCGCACGCTGCGCTTCCTCCCGCCGGAGAAGCAGGAGAAGAAGGCGCGCGAGACGCTGGAGATCCTCGCTCCGCTGGCCCACCGGCTGGGCATGAACACCATCAAGTGGGAGCTCGAGGACCTCGCGTTCGCGACCCTCTACCCGAAGCGCTACGACGAGATCGTGCGGCTGGTCGCCGAGCGGGCGCCGTCCCGCGACACCTACCTGGCCGAGGTCACCGCCGCCGTCACCGACCAGCTCAAGGCCGCGGGCATCCAGGCCGTCGTCACCGGCCGGCCCAAGCACTACTACTCGATCTACCAGAAGATGATCGTCCGCGGCCGCGACTTCACCGACATCTGGGACCTGGTGGGCATCCGGATCCTGGTCGACTCGGTGCGCGACTGCTACGCGGCGCTGGGCATCATGCACGCGCACTGGCAGCCGGTGCCCGGCCGGTTCAAGGACTTCGTCGCGATGCCGAAGTTCAACATGTACCAGTCGCTGCACACGACGGTCATCGGGCCGCAGGGCAAGCCGGTCGAGCTGCAGATCCGCACGCACGACATGCACCGCACCGCCGAGTACGGCATCGCCGCGCACTGGAAGTACAAGGAGAAGGCCAAGTCCGGCGGCCGGCCGGGGCCCGGCGAGGGCCGGGGCGTCAAGACCGGGTCGCCCGACGACATGCTGTGGCTGCGCCAGCTGCTGGACTGGCAGCGCGAGGCGCAGGAGCCCGGCGAGTTCCTGGAGACGCTGCGCTACGACCTCGGCCCGCAGGAGGTCTTCGTCTTCACGCCCAAGGGTGACGTGGTCAGCCTGCCGGGCAGCGCCACGCCGGTGGACTTCGCCTACGCGGTGCACACCGAGGTCGGTCACCGCTGCATCGGCGCCCGGGTCAACGGCGCGCTGGTGTCCCTGGACAGCAAGCTCAACAACGGCGACGTCGTCGAGATCTTCACGTCCAAGTCGCCCACCGCCGGGCCCTCGCAGGACTGGCTGGCCTTCGTCGGCTCCTCCCGCGCCCGCACCAAGATCCGGCAGTGGTTCACCAAGGAGCGCCGCGAGGACGCCGTCGAGGCCGGCAAGGAGGCCCTGACCCGGGCGATGCGCAAGGCCGGTCTGCCGCTGCAGCGGCTGCTCGGCGGCGATGCGCTCGGCACCCTGGCCAAGGACCTCCGCTACGCCGACGTCACCGCGCTCTACGCCGCCGTGGGCGAGCACCAGATCTCCGCGTCGTCGATCGTCGAGAAGCTCATCGCCGCGCTGGGTGGCACCGAGGGCGCGATCGAGGACATCGCCGAGACGACCATCCCGATGCGCAGTCCGGTGCACCGCCGCTCCTCCGGTGGCGACCCGGGCATCGTCGTCCACGGCATGACCGACGTGTGGGCCAAGCTCGCCAAGTGCTGCACCCCGGTACCCGGCGACGACGTCCTCGGCTTCGTGACCCGCGGCGGCGGGGTGAGCGTGCACCGCACCGACTGCACCAACGCCGCCGACCTGCAGCGCAAGCCTGAACGTCTGGTCGAGGTCGAGTGGGCCTCCCAGCCCGGGTCGGTGTTCCTGGTGGCCATCCAGGTCGAGGCGCTCGACCGGCACCGGCTGCTCTCCGACGTCACCAAGGCGCTGGCCGACGAGCGGGTGAACATCCTGTCGGCGTCGGTGCAGACCAGCCGCGACCGCGTCGCCATCAGCCGGTTCACCTTCGAGCTGGCCGACCCGGCGCACCTGGGTGCGGTGCTGCAGACGGTGCGCAACGTGGAGGGCGTCTTCGACGTGGAGCGCATCACGGCGTGACGCAGGTCCCCGTCCTCCCCCTCGCAGGCTCGGGGCGGGGCCGGGCCGGGATGCCCCGGTGACCGACGTCGTGGCCGCGGCCCGCGGCCTCGCCGCCGACCTGCTCGCACCGGAGGCCGCCGCGGTCGAGGCCGCCGGTTCCGTGCCGCGCACGCACCTCGACCGGCTCGCCGCCGCCGGGTTGCACGGACTGACGGGGCCGGTGGACGCCGGGGGAGCGGACGCCGACCCGGCCACGGTGGCGGCGGTCGTCGAGGAGCTGGCCGCCGGGGACCTGGCGACGACGTTCGTGTGGCTGCAGCACCTGGGCGTGGTCGGCAGGCTGGCGGCCGCCGGGCTCCCGGAGCTGCGCGCGGCCCTCCTCGCCGATCTCTGCGCCGGGCGGCGGCGGGCCGGCATCGCGCTGCAGGCGGCGCTGCGGCCGGGGCCGCCGGCGATCCGCGCCCGGCGGGACGGCGCCGAGCTGGTGCTCGACGGCGCCGTCCCGTGGGTCACCGGCTGGGGGCTGGTCGACCTGGTCCTCGTGGCCGCGCGGGACGGCGACGACGTCCTGTTCGTGCTGGCCGACGCGCAGGACGGCCCGACGCTGACCGCCACCCCGCAGCCGATGGTCGCCGTGGCCGCCAGCCGCACCGTCGAGCTGCGCCTCACCGGGCACCGCGTCCCCGCCGGGCGGCTCGTGCACACCGCGCCGCTGGCCGACCTGCTCGCCGGGGACGCCGCGGGGCGGAGGCGGGGCGGCTCGCTGGCCCTCGGCCTGGCGCTGCGCTGCACCCGGCTGGTCGGCCAGTCCTCGCTGGACGACGAGCTGGCCGCCGTCCGCACCCGGCTGGACACCGCCGGGCCGGCCGGGCTGCCGGGCGCGCGGGCCGCCGCGGCGGCGTTCGCGCACCGTGCGGCCGGGGCGCTGGTGGCAGCCACCGGCAGCTCGGCCGTCCGCACCGGCTCGGTCGCCGAGCGGACGGCGCGGGAGGCGACGTTCCTGCTGGTGTTCGGCTCGCGCCCGGCGATCAGGGCCGAGCTGCTGGCCCGGCTGGGCGCGGCCAGGGACTGACCCCGGTCAGCCGGGTGGCGGTCACCGCGTACAGCGGGTCGCCGACGCCCGGGTGCGTGCGGAGCTCGACGCGCGGCTCGTCGAACAGACCGGTGCGGCGGACCAGTTCGGCGACCACCCGGCCGTGCTGGTCGTCGTCCGTGGCCAGCCAGCCGCGGACGGCCTTGGTGGGGAAGCAGCGGTTGGAGAAGGTGACCGCCAGCGGCCCGCCCGGCCGCAGCACGCGCCCGGCGTCGGTGAGCACCTCGATCGGCCGGGTGAGGTAGTCGATCGACACACAGCAGACGACAGCGTCGACGTCGGCGTCGGGCAGCGGCACGCAGGGGTCGGCGTTGAGGTCGTGCACCAGCCGCTGCGTGGCCGCCGGGTTGGCCGCCAGCTCCGCGGCGTTCATGCCGAGCGCCACCAGCTCCGCCGGCGGGGTGCGGAAGTGCGACACCCACGAGGACATGAGGTCCAGCACCCGCCGCGGGCCGGGCGCGGAGCCGTCGATGCCGAGCTCGGCGTAGAGCTCGCCCACCGCCGCGATCGCGGCGTCGTCGATGTGCGTGACCAGCCGCGGTGGGGTGTAGAAGACGGCGTCGTCCCGGTCGTCGGCGCGGCCGAAGAAGCCCGGCGGGAAGCCCGCGTAGGGGTCGGGCGCGGCCGGGCCCGTCACGCGACGGTGACCGACTCGAGGGTCACCGGCACCGTGGGCGCGCCGCCGCCGGGGCTGGGGTCCAGTGAGCCGTCGTTGCCGTTGGCCGCCACCGCGTCGAGCACTGCCAGGCCGGCCTCGTCGACCGTGCCGACGACGGTGTAGGCCGGCGGCAGCTGGCTGTCACCCCACACGAGGAAGAACTGGCTGCCGTCGACGCCCTGGCCGCTGTTGGCCATCGCCACCGTGCCGCGAGGGTAGGTCTCCGCACCGGTCACCTCGGTCGGCGAGGTGTAGGTCGGCCCGCCGGCGCCGGTGCCGGTCGGGTCGCCGCACTGCAGCACCTGCAGCCCCTCGCTGTCGACCTCGCGGTGGCAGGGGGTGTCGTCGAAGAAGCCCTGCTCGGTCAGGTGCACCAAGCTGGCGGCCGCGCACGGCGTCGCCGCCCGGTCGAGGGTGAGGGTCAGCTCGCCCAGGTTGGTCGTGACCAGCAGTTCGGTGGTGCCGGACGCCGGGACGTCGTCGGGGGGCGCGGCCACCTCGGTCAGGTAGGGGTTGGCCGAGGAGCCCTCGCCCCACTCGCAGCCCACCGTGCCCGACGCCGCCGTGCCGCCGTCCCCTGCGGCGGGGGCGCCCTCGGTCGGCTCGCCCTCGGCGGACGAGCCGCCGCAGGCGGTCAGGGCGAGCAGGGCCCCGGACAGGGCGGCGGCGGCCCGCAGCCGCCGGCTCACGAGGCGACCGTGAGCGACTGGATCCGGACCTCCTGGGTCGGCGCACCGTCGCCAGGCCCGTTGCTGCCGTTGTTTCCGTTGGCGGCGATGGCGTCGAGGGTGGCCAGCCCGGCGTCGTCGATGGTGCCGAGCACCGTGTAGTCGGGCGGCAGCTGGCTGTCGCCGTAGACGAGGAAGAACTGGCTGCCGTCGAAGCCCTGGCCGCTGTTGGCCATCGCCACCGTGCCGCGGGGGTAGGTCTCGTCGCCGGTGACCTGGGTCGGGAACTGGTAGGCCGGGCCACCGGCACCGCTGCCGCTCGGGTCGCCGCACTGCAGGACCTTCAGGCCCTCGGAGTCGGTCTCCCGGTGGCAGACCGTGTCGTCGAAGTAGTGCTGACCGGCCAGGTACACCATGCTCGCCACCGCGCAGGGCGCCTGGGCGTTGTCGAGCGTCAGGCCGATCGGCCCGACGTTCGTGGTGATGTCGACCGCGGTGGTGCCGGTCGGCGTCACCTCCACCGGCGGGGTGCCGGTGTCGGCCTTCAGGTTCGGGTTGGCCGCGGTGTCGGCCGGCGTCCAGTCGCAGGTGCCGTCGCTGCCGTCGACCACGCCGGGGGTCGAGGCGGCCGGGCTGCTGGGGGTGGGTTCCGCGGCCGCGGAGCCGGTGTCGTCCCCGCCGGTGCCGGTGATCAGCAGGACGGCCCCGACGACGAGCACCACCGCGGCGGCGGTGACCCCGATCAGCACGTTGCGGCGACGCCTCCTGGCCAGCTCGGCGCGGCGCTCGAGTTGGCGCTGCAGCCGCCGCTGGGCGGCCTGGCGACGCTGCTTGTTGCTCGGCACGGGTCGGACTCCTCGGGAGGGACGGACGGGTGCTGCGGTGGGGCGCGGCGGCTCGGCCCGGGCACCGCTGGTCGAACCGCGAGTCTAGGTGCCGTACCTGACCGCTCCCTGGCAACGTGCGGGCCCGGGGCGGCGCGCGGGCCCCGCGTAACCTGCACGGGTGCTCATCCGCTCGTTCCCGGCCGGCGCGTTCGGCACCAACTGCTACGCCGTCGCCTCCGGGCCGCGGCAGGAGTGCGTGGTGGTCGACCCCGGCATGGACGCCGTCGAGCCCCTGGCCCGGATGCTCGCCGACGACGGCCTCAAGCCGGTCGCCGTCGTGCTGACCCACGGGCACCTCGACCACACCTTCTCGGTGCTGCCGGTCTGCGACGGCTACGACATCCCCGCCTACCTGCACCCGCGTGACTTCGGCATGCTCTCCGACCCCGCGCGCTGGCACGGTCCGCAGCTGGCTCCGCTGATCACCGGCGTCCGGCTGCCCGACCCCACCGACGTGAAGCCGCTGGACGACGGCGCGGTGCTGTCGCTGGCCGGCGTCGAGCTGACGGTGCGGCACGCGCCCGGGCACACCCAGGGGTCGGTGGTCTTCTCCCTCGACCTCGGCAGCGAGTTCGACGGTGCCCCCGGGCTGCTCGCCGGTGACGTGCTCTTCGCCGGCTCGGTGGGCCGGGTCGACCTGCCGGGCGGGTCGTGGGAGGACATGCTGCGCTCGCTGCAGGACGTCGTCCTGCCGCTGGACGACGAGACGGTGGTGCTGCCCGGGCACGGCCCGGCGACCACGATCGGCCGGGAGCGGGCGACCAACCCCTACCTCGCCCAGGCCGCGAGCGCACCGAAGGGCCGGGGGCTGTGAGCGGGCTGACCGCCCCGAAGGGCACCTTCGACGTCCTGCCACCGGAGTCCGAGCGGTTCCTCGCCGTCCGCGAGACGCTGACCGCGCCGCTGCGCCGTGCCGGGTACGGCTACGTCGAGACGCCGGTCTTCGAGGAGACCGCCGTCTTCTCCCGCGGGGTGGGCGAGTCCACCGACGTCGTGACCAAGGAGATGTACACCTTCGACGACCGCGGTGGCCGCTCACTGACCCTGCGCCCGGAGCTCACCGCCGGGCTGATGCGGGCCTTCATCGAGCACCGGCTGCACACCGGCGCGCTGCCGGTGAAGCTGTGGACCGTCGGCTCGGCGTTCCGCTACGAGCGCCCGCAGGCCGGCCGCTACCGGCACTTCACCCAGGTCGACATGGAGGCGCTCGGCGTCGACGACCCGGCGCTGGACGCCGAGGTGGTGGCGCTGGGCGTGCAGGGCTTCCGCGACCTCGGGCTGACCGACTTCGAGCTGCTGCTGACCTCGCTGGGCGACTCGACCTGCCGGCCGCAGTACCGCGAGCAGCTCGTCGCCTACCTGGAGAAGCTCGACCTGGACGACGAGACCCGGCGACGCGCGGAGATCAACCCGCTGCGGGTGCTCGACGACAAGCGGCCCGAGGTGCAGGCGCAGCTGGACGACGCCCCGCTGATGGTCGACCACCTCTCGGACTCGACCAGGGCGCACTACGACGCCGTCCGCCAGCACCTGAGCGACCTCGGCGTGACCTGGACCGAGGCTCCGCGGCTGGTGCGCGGGCTGGACTACTACACGAAGACGACGTTCGAGTTCGTGCACCACGGCCTGGGCGCGCAGTCGGCCATCGGCGGGGGCGGGCGCTACGACGGGCTCTCGGCGGCCCTCGGCGGTCCGGACGTCTCCGGCATCGGGTACGCCGTCGGCGTCGACCGGACGCTGCTGGCGGTGCAGGCCGAGGGCCTCGACGTCGGCGTGGCGACCGGCGTCCAGGCCTTCGTCGTCCCACTCGGCGAGGAGGCCAAGCGGCTGGCCGTGCGCCTGGTCGGGCAGCTGCGCCGGGCCGGCGTCTCGGCCGACACCGTCTACGGCGGGCGCGGGCTCAAGGGTGCGATGAAGGCCGCGGACCGGTCGGGCGCCTCGCACGTCGTCGTCATCGGCGAGCGCGACCTGGCCGAGGGCGTCGGCCAGCTGAAGGACATGCGCACCGGCGAGCAGCACCCCGTCCCGGTGGGCGAGCTGTTCGAGCGGGTGCGTGCGAGCGTGGGGGAGTGACTTCCACCGTGAGAACGACGCCCGAGCGAGCATCGCTGCGTGCTGGGGGCACCTCCCGCTTGCGGGGGACAGCGACCGAGGAGCGGAACGAGGGCGGAGTCGAACGATGAGCATGGAGCAGCGGCCGCTGGGCCGGACGGGCGCCGACGTCAGCATCGTCGGCCTGGGCACGTGGCAGCTGGGCGGTGACTGGGGGGACGTCGACGACGACAGCGCGGCGGACGTCCTCGACGCCGCGCTCGACGCGGGGGTGACCCTGCTCGACACCGCCGACGTCTACGGCGACGGCCGCTCCGAGGAGCGCATCCGCCGGGCGCTGGTGGCCCGCTCCGAGCGGCCGTTCGTCGCGACCAAGGCCGGCCGCCGCGCCGACCCGTTCGAGGCCGCGCAGTACACCCCGGAGAACCTGCGCGCCTGGATCGACCGGTCCCGGCGCAACCTCGGCGTGGACACCCTGGACCTGGTGCAGCTGCACTGCCCGCCGACGGCGGTCTACTCCGACCAGCGGGTCTACGACGCGCTCGACTCCTTCGTCGAGGACGGCGCGATCGCCGCGTACGGCGTGTCGGTCGAGACCGTCGCCGAGGGGCTGACCGCCCTGCAGCACCCCGGCGTGCAGACCATCCAGGTCATCCTCAACGTCTTCCGGCGCAAGCCGCTCGAGGAGCTGCTGCCGGCCGCCGCCAAGGCCGGCGTCGGGATCCTGGCCCGGGTGCCGCTGGCCAGCGGGCTGCTCACCGGCAAGTACGACGAGTCGACGACCTTCCCGGCCGACGACCACCGGAACTTCAACCGGCACGGCGAGGCCTTCGACGTCGGTGAGACCTTCGCCGGCGTGCCGTTCGAGGTCGGGGTCGCCGCCGCCCGCGAGGTGGCCGCGATCGCCGGGGACGCCCCGACGGCGGCGTTCGCGCTGCGCTGGGTCATCGACCAGCCCGGCGTAACCACCGTCATCCCGGGCGCGCGGACCGTCGAGCAGGTCCGCGGGAACGTCGCGGCGGCCGAGCTGCCGCCGCTCACCGACGCCCAGCTCTCCGACCTCGAGCGCGTCTACGACGAGCGCATCCGCGCGCACGTCCACGACCGCTGGTGAGCTCCTCACCCGGCCCGCCCCACCGCCCCTCCTGAAAGGCCCTCCCGTGCTCCGCACCCACGACGCCGGAACGCTGCGCGCGTCCGACGCCGGTTCCACCGTCACCCTCGCCGGCTGGGTCGCCCGCCGGCGCGACCACGGCGGTGTCGTCTTCGTCGACCTGCGCGACGCCTCGGGCTACGTCCAGGTCGTCGTCCGCGAGGAGGAGGCGCACGCCCTCCGCAACGAGTTCTGCGTGCTGGTCACCGGCGAGGTGCGCCGCCGTCCGGAGGGCAACGAGAACCCCGAGCTGCCGACCGGTGAGATCGAGGTGGCCGCGGCCGAGCTGCGGGTGCTCTCGCCGTCGGCGCCGCTGCCGTTCCCGATCGAGACCGACCAGGCCGCCTCGGACGACGTCCGCTACCGGTACCGCTACCTCGACCTGCGGCGGCAGGGCCCGGCGCAGGCCATCCGGCTGCGGTCGGAGGTCAGCCGCATCGCCCGCGAGGTGATGGCCCGGCACGGGTTCGTCGAGGTGGAGACGCCGACGCTCACCCGGTCCACGCCCGAGGGCGCCCGCGACTTCCTCGTGCCGGTGCGGCTGCAGCCGGGCAAGTGGTACGCGCTGCCGCAGTCGCCGCAGCTGTTCAAGCAGCTGCTGATGATCGGCGGGCTGGAGCGCTACTACCAGATCGCCCGCTGCTTCCGGGACGAGGACTTCCGCGCCGACCGGCAGCCGGAGTTCACCCAGCTGGACTTCGAGATGAGCTTCGTCGAGCGGGACGACGTCCTCGCCGTGGTCGAGGACGTCGTCGGGGCACTGTGGAAGGAGCTGGCCTCCTACGACGTGCCCGAGATCCCGCGGATGACCTACCGCGAGGCGATGGACCGCTTCGGCTCCGACAAGCCCGACCTGCGCTTCGGCATCGAGCTCACCGAGCTGACCGGCTACTTCGCGGACACGCCGTTCCGGGTGTTCCAGGCCCCCTACGTCGGCGCGATCGTGATGCCGGGCGGCGGCTCGCAGCCGCGGCGGGCCTTCGACGCCTGGCAGGACTGGGCGAGGTCGCGGGGGCACCGCGGCCTGGCGTACGTGACGGTCGCCGAGGACGGCACCCTCGGCGGGCCGGTCGCCAAGAACATCTCCGACACCGAGCGCGAGGGGCTCGTCGCCGCCGTCGGCGCGCAACCCGGGGACTGCGTCTTCTTCGCCGCGGGCCCGCGGCGACAGGCCCAGGAGCTGCTCGGCGCGGCGCGCAACGAGATCGCCCGCCGGCTGGAGCTCATCGAGCCGGGCTCGTGGTCGTTCCTGTTCGTCGTCGACTTCCCGATGTTCGAGGAGACCGAGGACGGCTCCTGGACGTTCACGCACCACCCCTTCACCTCGCCGACGCCCGACTGGCGGGACCGCTTCGCCGACGACAAGGGCGCTGCCCTGTCGGACGCCTACGACCTGGTGTGCAACGGCAACGAGCTGGCCAGCGGCTCGGTCCGGATCCACGACGCCGCGCTGCAGGAGCGGGTGTTCGAGACCCTCGGGATGTCGCAGGAGGAGGCCCGCGAGCGGTTCGGCTTCTTCCTGGAGGCCTTCGCCTACGGGCCGCCGCCGCACGCGGGCGCGGCCATCGGCTGGGACCGCACCTGCGCGCTGCTGGCCGGGGTGGACTCCATCCGCGAGGTCATCGCCTTCCCGAAGACCGGCGCCGGGTACGACCCGCTGACCGGCGCGCCGACGCCGATCACGGAGGCACAGCGCAAGGAGGCCGGCATCGACGTGTCGCCCGAGGAGCCCGCCCTCCCCGGCGAGCCGGGCGCGCCGGGGCCCTCCGACCCGACGAAGTGAGGGCTGGGACCTCCGCGCCCGTTGCGTTGATCATCGGCGGGTGGCTGTCCCGCCCGGCGTGTCGGGTCGCCATCTGCCGATGGTCAACACGCGCCAGGCTTCCAGCCTCGACTCACCAGGGCTCGGCGCGTGCGGTCGACGACCACCGTCGGTGACTCCGCGTGCCGGGCGGCGAAGCGGAGCACCAACCAGCCGTCCGCGGCCATCAACGAGTAGCGGTCGATGTCCTTGCCGAACTGCTCCGGTTCCGCGTGCTGCCGGCCCTCGTACTCGAGCAGGACCTTCCAGTCCTCGTAACCGAGGTCGCCGTGGGCCACGACCCGACCCCAGCGATCCCGGACCTCGACCTGCGGCCGCGGGGTCGGCAGCTCGCTGGTCACCAGCCAGTACCGCACCAGGCTCTCTGGCCGTGACATCGCCAACGGCGTGAGGAGAGGCGCACACCGCCGCGCGCGCACCACGCCGCGGACCCGCGTCGCGCGCTCCAGACGTCGGAAGAGCGCCTCGGCCGGCAGGTGGCCGCCGCGCATCAGCGCGTCGCCGAGCGCCACCAGTTCATGCGGCGGCAGCCGCTCGGCGAGATCAAGCCACGTCTGCGGTCCGGACGTGGTCCGAAGGCCGTGGTGCACGACGACGTCATCATCGGCGAGGCGGCGCGTGTGGACGACGAACTCGGCACGCTGGGGGAGCACCCGGCGCGGCGTCATCGCGACGTGGGCGCGGACCGGCATGTCGACGTGTGTTCCGAGGAGCGCTGCCGCAGTGCTGTGGCTGTAGGCGGCGTCCACGGGGAGGAGACCGGCCAGCAGCGCGAGGCGTTCCCGCTGGTCGATGGCGTCGTCCGGGCACGCGACGAAGTCGTGGGCCAGCCGGACGAACCGCGAGCTGCGCAGTCTCGCCCGGGTCAGTCCGGCAGCTCGGGCAGAGGCGGCGGTGTAGGCCGGAGGCAGGGACACACGGCCGACACTGCTGTGACAGCACCGTTCGGGGCTGCCCGGCCGGAGGACTGTGGAGCCGTCCCGGTCCTGTGGACACCAGTTGTGCCGTGGTGATCATCGGCGGCTGGTTGCCCGACTCGCCGGCAAGGACAGCCACCTGCCGATGATCACGGCAGAGCAGCGGGACGGGATCAGGTCAGACCGCGTCCAGGCGGGCGAGCTGCTCGGGGGTCAGCTGCAGGTCGGCGGCCGCCGCGGAGTCCTGGATGGACGCCGGCCGCGACGCGCCCGGGATCGGGACGACGACCTCGGACTGGGCCAGGTGCCAGGCCAGCGTCACCCGGTACACCGACACGCCCAGCTCCCCGGCGACCTCCGCGAACGCCGGCGCGGTGGACTGCAGCGAGCCGGCCGCGGACACCCCGCCGAAGGGGCTCCACGGGATGAAGGCCAGCCCGTGCGCCTCGCAGTGGGCCAACTCGTCGGCGGAGAACCGCCAGCCGGGGGAGAACTGGTTCTGCACGCTGGCCAGCGCCGGACCCACGATGGAGCGGGCGATGTCGATCTGCGCGACGTCGGCGTTGGAGATGCCGGCCATGCGCACCAGGCCGTCGTCGACCAGCTGCCGCAGCCCGCGCATCGACTCCTCCCACGGCGTGTCCGGGTCGGGCCGGTGGAACTGGTAGAGGCCGATGGCGTCGACGCCCAGCCGGCGCAGCGAGTCCTCGCAGGCCCGGCGCAGGTAGGCCGGCGACCCGTCGAGCTCCCAGTCTGCGCCGCGCCGGGTGTGCCCGCCCTTGGTGGCGACCAGCACCGACGAGGTGTCGCCGCCGTAGGTGGCCAGCGCCTCGGCCACGAGGGACTCGTTGTGGCCGAACTCCGACTCGTCGGCGGCGTAGGCGTCGGCGGTGTCGACCAGGGTCACACCGGCGTCCAGCGCTGCGTGCACCGTGGCGATCGCGTCCTCTCGGGACGGCCGGTCGGTCTTGGTGGACAGGGGCATCGCCCCGAGCCCGATGGCGCTGACGGTCTGGTCTCCGATGCGTCGCTGCTGCACGGGGCTGTCGTGCCCCGCGGGTAGCGTTCTCACCCCTGAGCGGACAGGGGCGTGAGCATCGCAGCGAGGAACGAGCGAGGAGCGGAGCGCCCCGCGGGAGCGAATCGGAGGCGGAGTGTCGCTGTTCGACGAGCCGGCGCCGGAGGTCTCCGGCGTCGACCCGGGCGCACCGCTGGCCGTCCGCATGCGCCCGCGGTCGCTGGACGAGGTCGTCGGCCAGTCCCACCTGCTCGGCCCGCGCGCGCCGCTGCGCCGGCTGGTCGAGGCCGACGAGCCGATGTCGCTGGTCCTCTACGGCCCGCCGGGCACCGGCAAGACGACGCTCGCGCACGTCATCTCGCTGGCCACCAAGCGGCAGTTCGTGCAGTTGTCGGCCCTCGACGCCGGGGTCAAGGAGGTCCGCGCGGTCATCACGAGCGCCAAGCGCGAGCTCACCTACGCCGGCCGGCGCACCGTGCTGTTCATCGACGAGGTGCACCGGTTCTCCAAGACCCAGCAGGACAGCCTGCTGTCGGCGGTCGAGGACCGGATCGTCAGCCTCATCGCCGCCACCACCGAGAACCCGTTCTTCTCCGTGGTCAGCCCGCTGCTGTCGCGCAGCCTGGTGCTGGCCCTGCAGCCGCTGTCGGACGACGACGTCCGCAGGCTGCTGCACCGCGCCCTCACCAGCGACCGCGGGCTCGACGGCGTGGTGACGTTGAACCCGGAGGCCGAGGAGCACCTGGTCCGCATCGCCGGCGGCGACGGGCGCAAGGCGCTCACCGCGCTGGAGTCCGGCGCCGGCGCGGCCCAGGCGGCCGGGCTCGCCGAGATCGACCTCACCACCCTGGAGACGGCGGTGGCGCAGGCCGCGGTGCGCTACGACCGGCAGGGCGACCAGCACTACGACGTCGCCAGCGCGCTGATCAAGTCCATCCGCGGCAGCGACGTCGACGCGGCGCTGCACTACCTGGCGCGCATGGTCGAGGCGGGGGAGGACCCGCGCTTCATCGCCCGCCGGCTGGTCATCTCCGCCAGCGAGGACATCGGCATGGCCGACCCGACGGCGCTGCAGACCGCGGTCGCCGCCGCCGACGCCGTGGCGTTCATCGGCATGCCGGAGGGTCACTTCCCGCTGGCGCAGGCCGTGGTCCACCTGGCCACGGCACCCAAGTCGAACGCGGTCACCGTGGCGATGGGCGAGTCGGTCGCCGACGTGCGCGCGGGGCTGGCCGGGCCGGTACCGCCGGGGCTGCGCGACGCCCACTACGCGGGCGCGAAGAAGCTCGGCCACGGGGGGACCTACGTGTACCCGCACGCCCACCCCGACGGCGTGGTGCCGCAGCAGTACCCGCCGGACGCCCTGGTGGGCAAGGACTACTACCGGCCCACGAACCGGGGCGCCGAGGCGACGATCGGGGCGCGGCTGGCCAAGTTGCGGGCCATCGTCCGGCGACAGCCCCGGGAGCATCGCAGCGAGGAACGAGCGAGGAGCGGACCGGGGCGCGGAGCCTGACCGAGGCCATCGTCCGGCGTGGCCGCTGAGCGACCGGCGGGG
>DASQXT010000288.1:0-12948 GCA_035639575.1 Geodermatophilus sp. | reverse complement strand
TCGGCTGCGAGCCCACCGATGTGCTGCGGGTGTCGGGGAAGACGGGCGAGGGCGTTTCTGATCTGCTCGACCACGTGGTCCGCGAAGTCCCGCCGCCTGTCGGCGACGCCGAGGCTCCGGCCCGCGCCATGATCTTCGACTCTGTCTACGACACCTACCGCGGCGTCGTGACGTACGTCCGTGTCGTCGACGGCAAGATCGTCCCGCGCGAGCGGATCAAGATGATGTCCACCGGCGCCACCCACGAGCTGCTCGAGATCGGTGTCATCTCCCCGGAGCCCAAGCCGGTCGACAGCCTCGGCGTCGGCGAGGTCGGCTACCTGATCACCGGCGTGAAGGACGTCCGCCAGTCCCGCGTCGGTGACACCGTCACTCTGCAGAACCGCCTGGCCACGCAGCCGCTCGGCGGTTACCGCGACCCCAAGCCGATGGTCTACTCCGGCCTCTACCCGATCGACGGCAGCGACTACCCGCTGCTGCGCGAGGCGCTGGACAAGCTGCTGCTCAACGACGCCGCGCTGACCTACGAGCCGGAGACCTCCGCGGCGCTGGGCTTCGGGTTCCGCGTCGGCTTCCTCGGCCTGCTGCACCTGGAGATCGTCCGTGAGCGCCTCGAGCGCGAGGCCGGCATCAGCCTCATCTCCACCGCGCCGAACGTCGTCTACCGGGTGGTCATGGAGGACGGCTCGGAGATCACCGTGACCAACCCGAGCGACTGGCCCGAGGGCAAGATCGACCGGGTCTACGAGCCCGTCGTCAACGCGACGATCATCGCGCCCACCGACTACACCGGCGCGATCATGGAGCTCTGCCAGAGCCGCCGCGGCCAGCTCGGCGGCATGGACTACCTGAGCGAGTCCCGGGTCGAGCTGCGCTACACGTTGCCCCTCGGCGAGATCATCTTCGACTTCTTCGACGCGCTGAAGTCGCGCACCCGCGGCTACGCCAGCCTCGACTACGCCGAGGCCGGTGAGCAGGAGTCGTCGCTGGTCAAGGTGGACATCCTGCTGCAGGGCGAGCCCGTCGACGCGTTCAGCGCGATCGTGCACAAGGACAAGGCCTACAGCTACGGCGTCATGATGGCCGGCAAGCTGCGCGAGCTCATCCCGCGGCAGCAGTTCGAGGTGCCGATCCAGGCCGCCGTCGGCTCGCGGGTCATCGCCCGCGAGACGGTCCGCGCCATCCGCAAGGACGTGCTCGCCAAGTGCTACGGCGGTGACATCACCCGGAAGCGGAAGCTGCTGGAGAAGCAGAAGGAGGGCAAGAAGCGGATGAAGATGGTCGGCCGCGTCGAGGTCCCCCAGGAGGCCTTCGTGGCCGCGCTCTCCACCAACGAGTCCACCGCCTCCAAGAAGTGATCGCCGGCCGCCTCGACGCGGTCTGCGTCTCCGGCTCCGACCTGCTCTCGCTGCCCGGCCGGCGCCCCGACCGCAGCGGCATCGACAAGCGGCCGGTCGCCGGGCGGGTCGCCGTCCACCCGCTCGGGCTGGACGGCGACGTCCAGGTCAACCGCAGGTACCACGGCGGTGAGGGGCAGGCGGTCTACGCCTACGCCCAGGAGGACGCCGACTGGTGGGCCGCCGAGCTGGACCGCGAGCTGCCGCCCGGCCGGTTCGGCGAGAACCTGCGGACCACGGGTCTGGACCTCACCGGCGCGGTGCTCGGGGAGCGCTGGCGGGTCGGGACGGCGCTGTTCGAGGTGACCGCCTGCCGCATCCCGTGCGCCAACTTCGAGCGGTTCTGGGGGGTGCCGCAGCTGGTCAAGCGGTTCACCGCGCGCGGGGCCAGCGGCGCCTACCTGCGGGTCCTCGAGACCGGGGACGTCGGCGCCGGCGACCCGGTAGAGGTGGTCTCCCGTCCCGACCACGGGGTCACCGTCGGCCTGCTGTTCCGCGCGACGACGACCCAGCGACGCCGGCTGCCCGAGATCGCGCCGGCCCTCGCGCACCTCCCGCTCAAGGACCGGCCGAAGCTCGCCGCCCGGATCGAGAAGCGGCTCGGCGCCACGGGCTGACCGGACCCCGCGCCCGGGCAGCGGGTCTGCCCTCTCCGTCGAGGAGCGGGCCGGAGGTCACCGACCGCGAGCGCGCTCCTTCCGGTGCCACGGGCTCCGCCCCACCATCGGGGGCGTCGGACGGGCGACCTCTGGGAGGTACCGATGACAGGAGCACGGTCCCCGCTCGGTGTCCCGGTGCAGCGACGCGGGTCTCCGGACGTCGACGTCCTCGTCGTGGGTGCCGGCCCGACCGGCCTCACGCTGGCCTGCGACCTGCGCCGCCGCGGTCTGGCCGTCCGGGTGGTCGACCGACTGCCGCAGCCCGAGGTCAAGTCGCGCGGCAAGGGGGTGCAGCCACGGACCCTCGAGGTCCTCGACGACCTGGGCGTGGTCGACCGGGTGCTCGAGGTCGGGTGGTCCCGCGACCTGCGCGTGCGCTGGTACGTCCGGCGGGAGCTGCTCGTCGACCTGCACCTGCCCGGGCGGGACCCGCTGCCCGACGTCCCCCACCCGAACCTCGTGCTGGTCCCGCAGTGGCGCACCGAGCAGGTCCTGCGCGAGCGCCTGACCGAGCTGGGCGGGACGGTCGAGTGGGGCCGCGAGCTGGTGGACCTGGAGCAGGACGAGGACGCCGTCCTCGCCCGCGTGGCGACGTCCACCGGCGGCACCGTGGAGGTGATCCGGGCGGCCTGGGTGGTGGGCTGCGACGGTGGGCACAGCCGGGTCCGGGACCTGCTGGGGCTGGCGCTGGAGGGGGACTCGCGCGAGGAGCGCTTCCTGTTCGGCGACGTGGAGATCGAGGGGCTGGAACCGGCCGACAGCGGGTTCGTGTGGTTCGACGGCGGGGACTACCTCGCGGCCAGCCCATTCCGGGGCCTGTGCTCGTGGCAGGTGCAGGCCAGCCTGCCCCCTGCGGTCGACGGGACCGGGGAGCCGGTGTCGCTGCAGCTGCTCCAGCGGCTGTTCACCGAGCGCAGCGGGCTCTCGCACGTCCGCCTGAGCCACCCGACCTGGCTCTCCATCTGGCACAGCAACGTGCGGCTGGTCGACCGCTACCGGGTCGGCCGGGTGCTGGTGGCCGGCGACGCCGCGCACCTGCACAGCCCGGTCGGTGGACAGGGGATGAACACCGGCATGCAGGACGCCTACAACCTGGGCTGGAAGCTCGGGCTGGTGCTCCGCGGCCGCGCGTCCGAGGGCCTCCTCGACACCTACCAGGAGGAGCGCCGGCCGATCGCGCAGGCCGTCCTCGGCGGCAGCGACCTCGGGTACCGCGCGGTCTTCGGCGCCGACCCGGTCACCACCTTCCTGCGCGAGCACGTCCTGACGCCTGCGCTGCGGATCCCCGCCGTGCAGCGGGCCGTCCTCGGGGGCGTCAGCGAGCTGGACCTCGACTACCGCGAGAGCTCCCTCGCCGAGGAACACCGCACCCCGGTGACCGGGACCCGATGGCGTCCCGGTCGCGACGACGAGCGCCCCGGTGCGCCGGACCAGGTCCGGTTCGCCCGGGGAGTCCGCGCAGGCGACCGGGCCCCCGACGGCGCGGTGCAGGACGCGGTCACCGGGCAGCCCGCGCGGCTGTTCGACGTCTTCCGCGGTCCGCACGCCACCCTGCTGCTCTTCGACGGCGGGGCCCGCACGGACGACGGCTACGCCTCGCTCGCGGGGATCGCCGACCGGGTCCAGCGGCGCTTCGGTGCCGACGTCCGCCCCTGGGTGGTGGTGTGGGGACGGCGGTCGCCCGCCGAGCTGGCCGGGGGGCGCGTGCTCCTCGACCCGGAGGGCGAGTCGCACCGGCGCTACGGCGCGACCGCCGAGGCCCTGTACCTGGTCCGCCCGGACGGCCACGTCGGCCTGCGCGTGCAGCCGGCCTCGGAGGAGGTCCTCGTGCGCTACCTGGGACGGGTGCTGGATCGAGTGGGGGCTGAGCTCGAGCCGGCGCCGCCCTCCCCGGCGGGGAACGCGCGGTGAGGGCGGCGGACCTCCTCGGGAGGCTCGGCGAGTGGGCCTGGGCCCGGCACCACAACGTCCTGAGCTGGTACGTCCGCCCGCTGTTCCTGCTGCCGCTGGCGTGGTCGGCCCACCGGCGCAGTCCGGTCGGCATCGCGGTCACCCTGGTCGCCCTCGTCACCAGCATGGCCTGGTTCCCGGCTCCGGCCCGGGTGGACCCGCGCGTCGCCGAGTTCCTCCGCTTCGAGCGCGAGTGGCTGGGCGGGGACTGGACGGGGCGCAAGGTGCTGCTGACGGGCCTCGTGCCGCTGAGCCTGGGTGCGTACTGCCTCGCGTTCTGGCGGCGCTCCCCGGGCTGGGGACTGGTCCTGCTGAACGCGATGGCCGCGGGCAAGGTGCTGTGGGGCGTGGTGTCGGGCAGGGGCACCGGCTGGGCCATGCTCGCGCCCGCCGGCGCGGGGCTGGCGGTCGGCGACGTGGTCCTGGCCGCCGTCGCCCGGTCCCGACGGCGCCGCCGCGAGACCGGGAGCACCGCCGCGTCGGCGTGACCTGCCCAGGACGGCCCGGCCGGGTGCCGGCCGCTCAGTGCAGCCAGGGGGCGAAGGACAGTCCCACGACGAGCCCCTCGGGCGACTGCAGCCGGGCGACCGTCTGCCCCCACGGCTCGGTCCGCGCCCCGTGCAGCAGCCGGTGGCCGGCCGCCTCGAGTTCGGCTGCGCCGTCGGCCACCGCGGCCGCGTCGGCGAGCTCGAACTCGATGCTGGCCTGCGGGACCGGGTGGTCCGCCGGCCAGGCCCCGGCTCCGAAGCAGGCCTGCGCCGCCTCGGTGAGCGGCCACACGCCGAAGTGCTTGCTGCCGGCTATGTGCTCGCTCGCGAAGTACTCGCCCTCGAGGCGCTCGAGCGGCAGCCCGAGGGCGTCCACGTACAGGCGCCGGCTCTCGACCGGGTCGGGCGCGATGACGCTCACGCTGGCGACGAAGAGGATCTCCACGCCGGGACCGTCCCACCGGAGGGTGACAGGAGGGCCCTCCCTCAGCTCCCCAGCGCGGCCCTGATCTCGGCCCGCAGCACCTGCGGGTCGATGCCGCGGTCGTGCAGCACCTTCATCGCCAGCCCCTGGCCGTCGCGGATGAGGCCCAGCGCGATGTGCCCGTCGGCGATGGTCTTCGACCCCATGGCCAGGGCCTCCCGCAGCGACAGCTCCAGCACCTTCTTCGCCCGCGGGGTGAACGGGATGTGTCCCCGCTTCTGCCGCCGGCGGGACCCGGGACCCTCCAGCGCGCCGGGGCCGAAGACCTCCTCGACGGTGCTGCGGACGGCGTCCAGGTCGATCCCCAGGGTGCTGAGCGCCTCGGCGTCCAGGTCCTCGCCGCCGGTGTGCGCCAGGACCGCCGCGGTGACGGCGTCCCGGGTCAGCCCGTGCCGGGTCAGCACCGCCGCCGCGGGACCGTCCTGGTCGAGCAGCCCGAGCAGCAGGTGTTCGGTGTCGATGCGCTCGGCACCCAGCCGGCGGGCCTCCTGCTGAGCACCGATCACGGTGGCCCGGGCCTCGGACGAGAAGCGTTCGAACATGTCAGTCCCTCCGCCGGAGCGGCCCTCGGCCGCCTGCGTGCTTCTTGTGCACCGCCTGCCGCGTGACGCCGAGCAGCTGGGCGATCTGCTCCCACGTCCAGCCCTGGTCGCGGGCGTTCTCCACCTGCAGGGCCTCCAGCCGCTCGACGAGGGTCCGCAGCGCGCGGACCGCCTTCAGCCCGACCGCGGGGTCGCGGCTGCTGGCGGCGGAGGCCACCTGTGCTGTGTCGGCCATGCGTCAACTCTGGTTGACGTCAGGGGGTGATGTCAACTCTCGTTGACGCAATCGGGCGTCAGTGCACCTGGTGGTGGGTGACGGTGCGCTCGCGGCCGACGAGGAAGCGGTCGTCCTCCGGGTAGAAGACGGCGGCGGAGACATCGTCCCCGGCGAAGGCGCGGACGGCGTCCAGCGAGGTCCAGAAGCTGAGGGTGACCACCTCGGTGCGGCCGTCCTCGAGGTCCCGGGTGAGCAGGTGGGCCTCGAGGTTGCCCGGGGTGGCGCGGTACTGCGCGATGCCGGTCCCCTCGATGTAGGCCACGTAGGCGTCGCGGTCCTCGGTGCGGACCCAGCCGCGCCAGGTGCGGGCGATCATCGGCCACCCTCCTCGAGGGCTCAGGCCACGGCCGCCTCGTCGCCTCCGGTCAGCCGCAGCAGGTCGGCGTAGGTGAGCGAGACCATCGTGTGGTGGTCGCCGCCGCCTGCCCAGAGGAGCGGGTGCGCCGCGAGGTCGACGTCCACCAGCGCGCGCAGCGGGGCGGGGTGGCCGGTCGGGGCCACCCCGCCGACCTCCTGGCCGGTGGCCGCGAGGACGAACTCCGGGGTGGCCCGCCGCACCCGCTCCGCGCCGACGAGCGCCGCCACCTTCCTCGTGTCCACCCGGTGCGCGCCGCTGGCCAGGACGAGCAGCGGGGCGCCATCGGCGTCGAACACGAGGCTGTTGGCGATGGCGCCCACCTCGCAGCCGAGCGCCTCGGCCGCAGCGGCCGCCGTCGGCACCGGCCGGTCGAAGGCGCGCACCTCGGCGTCCACCCCGGCCTCGCGGAGTGCGGCGACCACCCGGTCGACCGGGCTCACGGCAGTCCCCTCGGGTTCGCTCCCGCCCGGCGGAGCCGGTGAGGCGGCAGAGCCGCTCACGGCAGCGTGAAGACGATCTTCCCCGCCGTCCGGCCCTCGAGCATCCGCTCGAAGCCCTCGCGCGCCTGCTGCAGCGGCAGCTCGACGTCGATCACCGGGCGCACGCCGGTGGCCGCGCACATCCGCATGAGCGCCTCCAGCTCCTCGCGGGTGCCCATGGTGGAGCCGATGACCGACAGCTGGGTGAAGAAGACCCGGTTCAGCTCGGCGCCGGGGTTGGCGCCGGTGGTCGCGCCGGAGATGACGATGACGCCGCCGGGCTTGAGCGACTTGACGCTGTGGCTCCAGGTCGCCTCGCCGACGGTCTCCATGACGCCGTCCACCCGCTCGGGCAGCCGGGCACCGGTCTCGAACGCCTGGTCCGCACCGAGCTCGAGGGCGGCCTGCCGCTTCTCCTCGCTGCGGCCGGTCACCCACACGCGGAAGCCGGCGGCCTTGCCGAGCGCGACCAGCGCGGTGGCCACACCGCCGCTGGCGCCCTGCACCAGCACGGTCTGACCGGGCCGCAGCCCGGACTTCACGAACAGCATCCGGTAGGCGGTCAGCCAGGCGGTGGGCAGGCACGCGGCCTCGGCGAAGGAGAGCTCGGCCGGCTTGGGCAGCACGTTGCGCCGGGGGACGGCAACCCGCTCGGCCATCGTGCCCTGGTGCAGTTCCGAGAACAGCGTGCGCTTGGGGTCGAGCGTCTCGTCCCCGACCCAGTCCGGGGTCGCGACGACGCCGTGGACGACGACCTCGTTGCCGTTCTCGTCGAGCCCCGCCGCGTCGGTGCCCAGGATCATCGGCATCCGCTCCTGCGGCAGGCCGACCCCGCGCAGGCTGAACAGGTCGTGGTGGTTCAGCGAGACGGCCTTGACCTGCACCGTCGTCCAGCCGTCGGGCACCTCCGGCTCGGGGCGCTCCCCGACCTCCAGCACGGAGAGCGGGTCCTTCGGGGCGGGGGTCGAGACGAAGGCAGCGAGCATGCCCGGACGCTAACCGAGGGACCCAACGGGGGCGACGTCAGCCCGCGCCCGCAGGGGTGGGCAGAGCTGCCGGGGTCCGGGACCATCCGAGGTCCAGGCCCCGCGGACAGGAGACGGCGATGACCGTGCCGACACCTCCGCAGCTCCCGCTCGTCGACGCCCGCAACGCCGAGATGGCCGGCGCCTGGAACGGCGAGGAGGGCGAGGACTGGGCGGCGCGGGCCGACCGCTTCGACGCGGCCTCGGCGGCCTTCGACGCAAGCCTGCTCGAGGCCGCCGGGATCGGCGCGGCCGACCGCGTGCTCGACGTCGGCTGCGGCGCGGGCACCTCGACCCGCGCGGCCGCGCGCGCGGCCCCCGACGGGCACGTCACCGGGATCGACCTGTCCGCCCCGCTGCTGGCCGAGGCCCGCCGGCGCAGCGCCGCCGCGGGTCTGACGAACACGACGTTCCTCCAGGGTGACGCCCAGGTGCACCCCTTCGAGCCCGCGTCGTTCGACGTCGCCGTCAGCCGGTTCGGGGCGATGTTCTTCGGCGACCCGGTCGCGGCGTTCACCAACCTCGCCCGGGCCCTGCGCCCCGGTGGGCGGCTGGCGATGCTGTCGTGGCAGCCGCTGGCCCGCAACGAGTGGCTGCTCGTGCTCCGCCGGGTCCTCGCGGCCGGCCGCCCGCTGCCCGAGCCGCCAGGCGACGCACCTGGGCCGTTCGGCCTGTCCGACGCCGGCCACGTCCGCCGGGTCCTGGCCGCCGCTGGGTTCGGGTCGGTCCGTCTCGCCGAGGTGCCGGGGGTGGCCCGCCTGGGCGCCGACGCCGAGGACGCGTTCGAGTTCGTCAGCGGGCTGGGCCTGACGCGGGGCCTCCTCGGCGGGCTCGACGACGGCGCCCGGCGGGCCGCTCTGGACGACCTGCGGGCCGTCCTAGCCGATCACGCCAAACCGGACGGGGTCCTGTTCGGTGCGACCGCCTGGCTCGTCACTGCGCGCCGCCCGAGGTTCGGCCCAGGCAGCTGTCCGGCCGAGTGAGCAGTTCGGGTCGGTGACACGCGCGGACACGGCGGGGGAGACGACCGCACCTGCCCACTCGCGGCACCGGCCGCCGCGTCACCTCACGACGACGACGTACTCCTGTCGCGGGACGAACTCGCCGATCACCGCGGCGCCGGGCACCTCGCCGCCGAGCAGCAGGCCGCCGGAGGTCTGCGCGTCGGCCAGGAGCAGTGCCTCGTCCTCGGACACGGCCGACAGGTCGGTGTGCGGCCGCACCCAGTCGAGGTTGCGCCGCGTGCCACCGGACACGAACCCCTCGGCCAGCGCCTCGCGCGCACCGGTCAGGTACGGGACGGCGGCGGCGTCGACGACCGCGGTGACCCCGCTGGCCCGGGCCATCTTGTAGAGGTGGCCGAGCAGGCCGAAGCCGGTGACGTCGGTGCCGGCGCGGATCCCGGCGGCCACCGCGGCCCGGCCGGCGTCGCGGTTGAGCGTGGTCATCGCCGCGACCGCCTCCTCCGACACCTCGCCGGTGGCCTTCATCCGGTTGTTGAGGACGCCGATCCCCAGCGGCTTGGTCAGCGACAGCGGCGTCCCGGCGACCGCGGCGGAGTTGGTGATGACCCGGTCGACGTCCACGACGCCGGTCACCGCCATGCCGTACTTCGGCTCGGGGTCGTCGATGGAGTGCCCGCCGCCGACGTGGCAGCCGGCCTCCTGCGCGGCCTGCAGCCCGCCCCGCAGCACCTCCGCGGCGAGCTCGGCGGGCAGCACGTCGCGCGGCCAGCCGAGCAGGTTCACCGCGACGACGGGCGTGCCGCCCATGGCGTAGACGTCGGAGAGCGCGTTGGTCGCCGCGATCCGGCCGAAGGTGTACGCGTCGTCGACGACCGGGGTGAAGAAGTCGGTCGTGAGGACCAGCCCCTGCCCGCCGGCGATCCGGACGACGGCCGCGTCGTCGCCGTCGTCCAGGCCGATGACCAGCTCCGCGGCCGGGTCGACCGGGCCGGCCGCGGTCAGGCCGGCCACCACGGCCTCCAGCTCGCCGGGCGGGATCTTGCAGGCGCAGCCGCCGCCGTGCGCGTACTGGGTGAGCCGGATGCGGGCGGGCGCGGTCGTCACCGCTCCACCGTAGGCTGATCCGCGGAGGCGTCAGGGCGCCTGGTGGCCCCCGCGGCCTCTAAAGCCGACGTGGCCGAGCACCTCGGTCAGGCGGGTTCGATTCCCGTCCGCCTCCGCCAGCTCGTCGTCCGGCCGGAACCGCCCGGTCCCGGCCGGACGCCCGGGGACGACCATGTTCCAGGCCGGCACTGTCCGAGGAGGCACCGACGGTGGCACGCATCCCTCTGGTCTCGGGAGACGACCCGGACGCCGACCCCAAGGCCCGCGCCCTGCTGGCGATGGTCCGGGAGAGCCGCGGGCGCGAGGTGAACGTCTACCGGGGTATCGCCAACCACCCGGACATCCTCGAGGCGGTGCTGAAACTCGGGCAGGTCGCCTACTTCGGCAACAGCCTGGACCCGGTGCAGCGCGAGCTGGCCTACTACACCTCCGCCGTCACCAACGAGTGCTTCTACTAGACGCCCACCCACGTGGTGCTCGGTCGGAGCGCCGGTATCAGTGACGAGCAGATGGCCCACGTCCTCGACGACCCGCTGCCCGAAGGGCTGTTCACCCCGGACCAAGCGGCGATCGTGGTCTTCTGCCGGAAGTCCACGCTCATGCAGCCGATCGACGACGCGACGTGGGCGGCGCTGCGCGAGCACTTCACCACGCAGCAGGTCCTGGAGATCACCTTCACCTGCGGGCTGAACCAGATGATCAGCCGGTTCCACGCCGCCGTCCGCACCGACGTCGACGCCGAGACGATGGACCAGCTGGGCACCTCCTGCCCCGTCCGGCTGCCGGACCTCCCGGCCGACGGTCCGGCGCCGGACTGACCTCCCGGTCGGACGGGGCGCCGCACCCCGGCGTGCCGGCGACCTACGCTCGGCGCCGATGAGCTCCCAGTCGACAGGCACCGACCCGCGGCGGCGCGTGCCCCGCACCGACACGCTGCTGGCCGATCCGCAGCTCGCCGCCGCCGCCGACCGGCTGGGCCGCGACCTGGTCAAGGCCGCCGTCCAGGACGTCCAGCAGCGGGTCCGCACCGGCGTGCTCGCGCCCGACGACGCCGTCCCCGCCGTCCTGGCCGCACTGCCCACGACGGCCGGCAGCCTGCGCCCGGTGCTCAACGCGACCGGCGTCCTGGTGCACACCAACCTGGGCCGCGCGCCGCTGTCGCCGGCCGCCGTGGAGGCCGTCGTCGCCGCCAGCGGGACCACCGACGTCGAGCTCGACCTGACCACCGGGCGGCGCGGTCCGCGGGGGGAGGCGGCGCTGGCCGCGCTGGTCGACGCCGTCCCGGCCGCGGAGGCGGCGCTGGTGGTCAACAACTGCGCCGCCGCGCTGGCGCTGGTGGCCACCGCGCTCGGCGGGGAGCTGGTCATCGCCCGCGGCGAGCTGGTCGAGATCGGCGACGGCTTCCGCATCCCCGAGCTGCTGGAGGCCACCGGTGCCCGGCTCCGCGAGGTGGGGACGACGAACCGCGTGGCGCTCGACGACTACCGCCGCGCGCTGTCCGAGCACACCGGCGCGGTGCTCAAGGTGCATCCCTCGAACTTCGTCGTCCGCGGGTTCACCCGGGCGGTGCCGGTGGCCGAGCTCGCCGCGGGGCTGGCCGGCAGCGGGGTCCCGCTCGTGGCGGACGTCGGCTCCGGGCTGCTGCGCCCGCACCCGGTGCTGCCCGAGGAGCCGGACCTGCAGAGCACCCTCGCCGACGGCGCCGACCTGGTGCTGGCCAGCGGTGACAAGCTGCTCGGCGGGCCGCAGGCCGGGCTGGTGCTCGGCCGCGCCGACCTCGTGCAGCGGCTGCGGCGCCACCCGCTCTACCGGGCGTTCCGCGTCGACAAGACGACGCTGGCCGCCCTGCAGGCCACGCTGCGCGGCCCGCAGCCGCCGGTGCAGCAGATGCTCGCCGCGGACGTCGACGACCTGCGGCGCCGCGCCGCCGCGCTCGCCGCCCGGCTGACGGCGGCCGGGCTGGACGCGGTCGCGGTGGACTCCGAGGCCCGCGTCGGCGGGGGAGGGGCGCCGGAGCACCCGCTGCCCAGCGCCGCGGTGTCGCTGCCCGCGCAGTTCGCGGTGCCGCTGCGCGCCGGCACGCCTCCCGTGGTCGGGTACGTGGCGGGCGACCGCACCCTGCTCGACGTGCGCAGCCTGCCCCCGGCGGACGACGAGACGCTGGCGGCCGCGGTGCTGGAGGTGGCCCGGCGATGGACGTGATCGCGACCGCCGGCCACGTCGACCACGGCAAGTCGACGCTGGTCCGCGCGCTCACCGGCATGGAGCCCGACCGCTGGGAGGAGGAGCGCCGCCGCGGGCTGACCATCGACCTCGGCTTCGCCTGGACGACGCTGCCCTCGGGCCGCCGGCTCGCCGTCGTCGACGTGCCCGGGCACGAGCGCTTCGTGGGCAACATGCTCGCCGGGGTCGGGTCGGTGCCCGCCGCGCTGGTCGTGGTCGCGGCGGACGACGGCTGGTCGGCGCAGACCGCGGAGCACGTCGCCGTCCTCGACGCCCTCGGCGTGCGGCACGCGCTGCTCGCCGTCACCAAGGCCGACCTCGCCGACCCGGCGCCGGTGCTCGCCGACGTCCGGGAGCGGCTGGCCGCGACATCGATGGGCGAGGTGCCCGGGGTGGCGGTCAGCGCCGCCACCGGCGCGGGGGTGCCCGACGTCGTGGCCGCGCTCGAGTCGCTGCTCGCCGGGCTGCCCGCGCCGGACCGGGAGGCGCCGGTGCGGCTGTGGATCGACCGGGCGTTCCCGGTGAAGGGCGCCGGCACGGTCGTCACCGGCACGCTCGCCGCGGGGCGCGTCGCCGCCGGGGACCGGCTGCAGCTCGGCGGGCGGGAGGTCGGCGTCCGCGGCCTGCACTCGCTGGGGCTGCCGGTCGAGCGGGCCGAGGCCACCGCCCGCGTGGCGCTCAACCTGCGTGGCATCGCCGTCGAGGAGCTCTCCCGCGGCGACGCCCTGCTCACGCCGGGGGCGTTCCGCGCCACCGCCGAGCTCGACGTCACCCTGACCCGCGAGCAGGAGGACCGGCTGCCCGCCGAGGTCGTCGTGCACGTGGGCTCGGCCGCGGTCGCCGCGCGGCTGCGCCGGCTGGAGGGGACGGCGCTGCGGCTGCGGCTGGCCACGCCCCTGCCGCTGCGGGTCGGCGACCGGCTGCTGCTGCGCGACCCGGGCGCCCGCCGCGCATTCGGCGCCGACGTGCGGGACGTCGACCCGCCCGAGCTGCGCCG